>CAYUKP010000327.1:0-2064 GCA_964445335.1 uncultured Verrucomicrobiales bacterium | reverse complement strand
GTTATCAAGGCTGATCGACAGAACTTGTTTAAAAGGCTGCGTTCCTTTATCAAACGCAAAAAGAGAGTGATAGGATGGAGTTGTTTTGTACTTACTCTCATTATTGGCATCACTGGATATTTTAGTTCTTCGTTATTAGAGCAGAAAGAGATTAGTCAGGACGCTTTGGCTCTCTCGGTAGATCTTTCCGAACAGGTGTCATTAATTAAACAGCAAGAGGAAAAGTTTTTAGAAGTTTTGTCACGAGAGCCTGGCATCGAAAGATTCCTGATACGCTCTGCCAGCGATATTATTCAGCAGTTGTACGAAGACCCAAGTGCGTCTGTGCTAGAGAGTGTTGAGATCGCGCGAGAGCTATTAGAAAAGGCTCTGACCATTAACCCTCAATTGAAACGTCCTGTTACATTAGACTTTTGTAATCTATTGAGTTTTAATCTTAGCGAAATAAGACCCAGTGTTGTAAACGAAGTTATACAAGGGGCTCTAGAATTATGTGGTGAGTCACAATCCACTTATGTATACGGCAGAAAAAATAGACCATCACCTGATGTGCTAGCGGACTTCTTTCAGAAGAATAAAGAACTCGGCCTTCTTAACACACAAATAGCAGAATTAATTTTACGCTATGACATAGAGTGTCGTCCTGATGTTACCTGGCGCCATAATGAAGCTATTACTAAAATTATTGAGCGTAATAACTTTTCGAGGGGCGTTGTGAACGTCAATTATCGTAGAGAGACAGATACAGTTTACATCACTGCAGAAAAGAATTTCTCGTCAGGAATGGAAAATAAGCGTACTTCTAGACTAGGAAGAAGTTCGATGCTCTCTCTACTAAAGGCTGAAACCATACAGATCAATGTTAAAGGTAGATGCCGTCTTCTAGGTTTTGACAATTCCAACTTTAAAACCCTGATTTTTAGTAGTTGTGGAGGAATCGACAATGAAGGCCCGATATTGATCAATGGTCTTGAAAAGGTTGTTGTCCCAGCCAGGTTTAAACGTAAAGGGCTCGAGAATATTATCCTATCGACGAGCCCTAACAAACTTAAGTTTTACTATGAATAGTTTATTCTCTAGTTAACTTTTAAGGGGATGGAAGACCATTCCTTGATTTTAGAGGAGCATATGAATAGATATAAGTGTCATATATCCTATCATTGCTCCGAATATGATAGACTGCTATCGCTTACGTCTTGCCATGAGCGCGAGACCTCCTAAACCAAGGAGAGTTGCAGCAGTTGGCTCTGGTACTGTAACTGTGTTAACGGTTCCATCGAAGACAAAGTTGTCAAATACCATAGCACGAGCAGTGCTTGATGATGCTCCTTTAGAGAAGTGCATACGGAAAAAAACAATATCATCATTTTGTAGGCCAGTTATACTGGAGAGGTCTACAGATTGTGATGAACTAGCTGAGTTGTCAAACGTGATGCCTGAGGCGAGAGAGTCAATATATGTAGCTGAATAGTCATCTGAATATACACCAAATCCGTGACCTGTTTGGGCCCCGTATCCTCCCATATCAAAGGTCAGAGTATTGAGGTCAATAGTCTCGCCATCTGCGAGGTTTTGAATTTTCATCCCAATTCTGAAGTATATCCCATCAGCAGTGTCTAATGTGTTCTCTTGTAGTCCGATGCTTGAATATACTGTTAATGCAGCGCCATCACCAATAGTAGCATTACCGATTGGTGAGCTGACAAGTGTAGTAGAGTAAGGCGATGAGTTTGTATTGTACGCAACACCAGAGTCATACCATTTACCAAGTTGAGCTAGGCCATATGTCGAGTCAACTCCAACAGCTCCTGGGTCGTCAAAGTTGTATGTGACTAATGTGGTTGCTGAAGCTTGTGCTACGCATGCAAGAAGTATTGCTTGAATTGGTTTAATTTTCATAATTTGAGTGAATTGAAGTGTTCTGTCTTCAATATAGAGTAGAAGTGTTGAAGACTACGTTTCACCATTTCGGGAAAAAAATCTTAATCGCTTACTCTCATTGGCGTCAGGTTAAGGGCATGAATGCTTGATTGACGTGGGTTAAGCGGTTGGCGCGTTTCTCGT
>CAYUKP010000326.1:0-2065 GCA_964445335.1 uncultured Verrucomicrobiales bacterium | reverse complement strand
TAAACTCACCTCCAAACGTCTGATGCTTCACGGCATAATACCCAATCTGGGCATTATAGGCCTGATAAACCGTAATGGAGCTCTCATCATAGTGTGCCAAAATGTGACGTCCTTGGAAAGGCCAACGTTGCATCTGCTCCAGATAGGGTTCTAGACGGAAACCATTCAGATGTGAATTTATAGAGGCTTGGGTAACAGTCACACCTCCTTATAGTGTAAAAAAAACACATGTAAATATAAATGTGTAACTTTCACACCATGCACCTTATTGCGTAATAATGAAAAAACTCATCAGTCACAAAAATTGATAACACAAATCAATCCCTATACATTCTAATTTAAAGTTCAATTAGACGATTTTTAAAAAAATATTGACAAGATTTACAGATTGCACTATTGAGTCCTCATGACCAAAAAAGCAAAACTTTTAATCGCATCTTTAATCTTAGGAGCATCAGCTGCTCAAGCCATTGATAACTATAGTTATTACCATATTGCTGGAATGAATGATAGTTACATGAAGTATAATAATGGGAATGCGGTAAAGCTAAACGGTTCTAAAGATAGTATTAAGACGAGAATTCAGGTATTCGACAATGGTAATGACACCTACTCATTTAAAATGCGTAAAAATAACGGCGGAAAACGATACTTCAAAGTTGCCAATAATAAGAAAATCTATCCAAACACAAAGAATCGTTTTCAATCTAAAGCGCAATTTTACATCACTTCAGACAATCAGTACATCCGAAGCAAAGGAAATGGTAACTATTTAACCGATGATGCTACTACAATAAAAGCATCTATTTCTCACAATAGTGTAGACACTCGTGATCATGGTGGTTTCGCCTTCCATAAGTGTAGCGAGCAGAAGTTTAAGTAATCAAAATTGCAACACATCTAAGAAAAAGTCTTATATTTTTATATAAGGCTTTTTTTTATACAAAGAATTGCACTGAATATAAGTGCCTGAAGACTTTAAATACTAATATTTCATAAGGTTTAGATTAAGGGACTCTTAATGACTATGCTGCTTTTCTTCAGCTAATGATGATTGGTTAAAGTTCTCGCCTTTAACCTACACATAATTTGACATTCTAAGCCTTATGAAACATTAGAAATCGCATCACTTCAAAAATTCATGACTAAATCAAAATACTTATTTGCCACTCTTGGAGTTCTTTTGTGCTCAGCTTTGCTTTTGCTTCTTTTCAAAGATAACCAAAAACCAGATCAACAAGAGAACAGTCTCTCTTCTAATCAGTCTACTCAGAATGGTAAGTCTATAAGACCTGATAATTCTGCTCCAGCATTACATATCAATGACAAAGGAGTGCTTAATGAGCGCTTAGCATCAGCTGGACAAATTAGCGAAGAGATGTTCATAGCCCAACTGATGGAAGATTTGAGAAGTAATGAAAACGCAGTTATCAATCTCCTAGCTGATGAATCTTGGTTTGAAAAGCAAGGATTCGATCCAGAGAACGTAGGAGATGCATTGCTCAAATTTTACTTAGACAATGATCGAATTTTTGCCGGGCTACGAGCGTTTGAAACACTACACTCTAACACCAAATTATGCGACCTCAACCTAGATAAATTTGCGATTAAAGCACATGAAGAAGATTCCGTGAAAGCATTTGACTGGACTCTAAAACACGCAGACTACGAAGGAGCTCCGTCTGCTCTTTACGAATTAGGGAATCGTTCCAATAATCGCGAAGAAATGAAGCAGAATATCTCGGCGGTTATCGAGAGTGATTATGATGACTATACCAAATCGGCTTATCTTGCGGGTTCCTTTGATGAATGGATCGAAAGCGACTTTGAAGGCGCTTTAGAACATCTCAGTGAAATACCTTCTACACCTGCATTAGACACGATCATCTATGGTGCAATGGACTACATTTTAGAAGCAGACCCTGAGGTCGCCCGTTTATGGAGTGAGGAAATTCACAATGAAGAAATGAAAGCTGCCGCCTTACGAGATATTGAAAGCTTCGAAAAAGAATTTAACTCCCCAGAGTGATTTCATCGAAAGCTCTTCTGTAAACGATAAAAGCGT
>CAYUKP010000325.1:0-2101 GCA_964445335.1 uncultured Verrucomicrobiales bacterium | reverse complement strand
TCTAATGTCTCAGGATTCTCAAACAAAACCTTTTAACGGCTTACGCATGACTAAGCAGCGTAAAGCGGTCTACAAGGTCTTAACAGAGGAGCTAGACCATCCAACTGCACAGAGGATCTTTGAAAGGACTCAGGAGCAAATTTCGACCGTTTCCTTGGCTACGATATACAATTGCTTAGACGCTTTAGCGTCTCACAATATTATCAGACAGGTAAACGTTGATAGAGGCCCTGCGAGATATTGCTCAAATATGAACGAGCATGGGCACTTTCATGACCTCTCAACGGGGGATGTTTTGGATGTAAAGTTCAAAACTGGGGTCGACATTACACAGTTCCTCGACTTGCCCGAGGGGGCAACAATTGAAAATATCGAATTAAACATTAAAGGTTTTTTACAAACGAAATAATTACATTATGAGTCTCATAGTTAATAATCTAACAGCCAATATCGACGACACATCTATCCTTAAAGGTCTGAACTTAGAAGTTCCTAAAGGAGAAGTTCACGCGATCATGGGGCCTAACGGCGCGGGTAAATCAACCTTATCAAAAGTGATCGCAGGTCACGAAGATTACGAAGTCACGGGAGGTGAAGTAACGCTGAACGGTAAGGATATTTTAGAAATGGAAATTGACGAGCGTTCAAGAGAGGGGATCTTTTTAGCGTTTCAATATCCAGCAGAAGTTCCAGGAGTTTCAAATGCAAACTTCATTAGAGCTGCTCTGCAAGCACGTCTTCCGAAAGGTGAGGAATTGGATGCGGTAGCTTACTATAAAGAGCTTTACTCCAAGATGGATATCCTAGAAATGGATCGTAAGTTTACGGCGCGTTCGGTAAATGAGGGGTTCTCAGGAGGAGAAAGAAAGCGTAATGAAATGCTTCAAATGATGATGCTAAATCCTGAGTTTTGTATCCTCGATGAGACCGATTCTGGACTCGATATTGATGCGCTCAAAGTGGTCGCAAAAGGGGTCAATTCTATGCGCTCAGAGGACAGAGGTTTTCTCGTGATCACGCACTATCAGAGACTGCTTGATTACATCCAGCCTGATGTGGTGCATGTCATGGCAGATGGACAAATCGTGAAAACAGGTGGGAAGGAACTCGCTCTAGAATTAGAGAAAAACGGGTATGATTTCCTCAAAGAGACCGCAGCTGTATAAGAAATAAAACCAACTTTTAACGAACGATAAGTCACGATGCCAACACAAGAGGTGACCGAGTCAGCGGTCTTAGATACTGATACAAAAGATGCGATCGATATCGATCGTTCTGTCGGGGATTTTTCCTTCCCCGAACAGCACAAATATGATGCCGGATATGGCCTCTCTAAGGACACCATTGATTACATTTCTGGAGTCAAAAAAGAGAAGGACTGGATCAGAGAATTTCGCCACAAAGCTCTCGAAGTTTTTGAGAGCAAACCACTGCCTACAAACTGGGCTACGAAGGATCTAGAAAACATCGATTTCGATAAAATCCGTTACTACTTATCTGACGGCCAAGCGCCTAAAAGAAGCTGGGATGATGTGCCTCCTGAGGTCTTAGAGACCTTTGAGAGATTAGGTGTTCCTGAGCAAGAGCGAGCGTTCTTGGCAGGGGTCGAAGCGCAGTATGATTCTGAGGCAGCGTATTCTAATATGAAGGAAGAGCTGACGAAGAAAGGAGTGATTTTTGTCAACTCAACAGAAGGCCTAAGAGAGCATGAGGAGATCTTCCGTCCATGGTTCGGGAAGGTTATCCCAACTGGTGATAATAAGTTCTCGGCTTTAAATAGTGCGGTATTCTCCGGAGGATCTTTCATTTACATTCCTAAGGGAGTAAAGCTAGAGCAGCCATTACAGGCCTACTTCCGAATTAACTCTGAGAACTTTGGTCAGTTTGAGAGAACGCTCATCATCGCTGATGAGGGAGCTGAGATTACTTATATGGAAGGTTGTACTGCTCCTAAGTTTGAAACCGCGACTCTTCACTCTGCTGTTGTAGAGTTGGTTGCGATGAAGGGAGCTAAGATCCAATACATCACGGTGCAAAACTGGTCTTCGAATGTCTTTAACCTCGTAACCAAAAGAGGGATGGCTCATGAAGACGCAGAGAT
>CAYUKP010000324.1:0-2102 GCA_964445335.1 uncultured Verrucomicrobiales bacterium | reverse complement strand
AGACTTCAGTCTCCAATGAAAAAAATATCCAACCTCGAAAAATAAAGGATAAACGGCATCCCCAATCGGAATGAGCAAAGACCGACAAAAGATGGATGAGAAGGAGACTAAAGTCTCCGCTCCGTCAGCTTTTTACAATGTGGAAGGAGAGACGAAAGTTACCTGTGATGGGGTTCCGCATTGGGATCAGTTGGGCAAGCTGTGCTTTATTACTTGGCGTTTGTCGGATTCCCTTCCTGAGAGCAAGCTTCAGGAGTTTCGGATGCTTCGGAAAGAATGGATACAGAAAAACCCGAAGCCTTGGACGGTAGAGCAAGAGCAAGCGTATCGGGAAGCCTTTCATGACAAGATTGACTCATGGCTGGATCAAGGTGCGGGCGACTGCATATTTAAGCACGCTGAAGCAAGAAAAGTCTTTGAGGATGTCTTGTTAGAAATGAATGAGGACGCATTCCAACTGGAAGCATACGTGATCATGCCGAATCATGTTCACCTCCTTCTGCGTTTAGATGCACCTTTATCGGAGGTGATGAAGAGGCTGAAGGGAAAGAGCTCACGATACCTTAATTTGCACTTAGGGAAATCTGGTAAGTTATGGCAAAGATCGTTCTATGATACGTTGATCAGAAGCTCTAGGCATCTTCGTTTTGTTTTAGCATACATTCATCGTAATCCTGAAAAGCTCTCACCAGGCACATACTCCCTTTGGTTTTATTCAACGGAGTGGAGACTTCAGTCTCCAAAAAACATCTCAGAGTCTCCAAAAAAGACCTCAAAAACTCCGCATTTGTACTATCAAGAAATCATAGAAAAATATGCACTCTAAATTTATAACCATGGAGACTGAAGTCTCCGCTCCTTTTTATGGAACAGCTCAATAATCTCAAAGCCATTTTGCACAGTAAGCGGGCAAACCTCTACTATCTGGAGAAGTGCCGAGTGATGCAGAAGGATGGGCGAGTTCTCTACCTGATGGAGGATGTTAAAGGCGATGGGAGTAAATACTGGAACATCCCTATTGCGAATACAACTTGCCTTCTGTTAGGAACTGGAACCTCAATCACTCAAGCTGCGATGCGGCTGCTAGCCTCTGCGGGGGTGATGGTAGGGTTTAGTGGAGGTGGCTCTACGCCCTTACTCATGGCAACCGAGATCGAGTGGCTCTCCCCTCAGAGTGAATACCGCCCCACCGAATATATCCAAGGCTGGATGAGCTGGTGGTGGCAAGATGCTCAGCGACTCATGGTGGCGAAGGAGTTTCAGCTAGAACGACTCAACTTCATAGAGAAAATTTGGGGTAAAGATCGCACCTTTAAAGAACATGGTTTCACCACAGAAAATGCCAGTATCACAAGTGCTATTAAACTCAGTAGATCTGAAATCCCTAAAGCACCAACTGTCACCAAACTCCTTCAACTCGAAGCTACTTTGACGAAGCATCTCTACAAATTTGCTTCTCAAACGACTAAACTAAGTGGGTTTACTCGCCAACACTCAGGTCAGGATAAGGCGAATGCATTTCTTAACCACGGTAACTATTTAGCCTATGGTCTTGCGGCTACCACCTTATGGGTGCTTGGCATTCCCCATGGTTTTGCGGTGATGCATGGGAAAACAAGAAGAGGAGCCTTAGTTTTCGATGTAGCAGACCTCATTAAAGACGCCTTAGTCCTTCCATGGGCATTTATCGCAGCCAAAGAAAAAATGACAGAGCAAGAATTCAGAGTCGAATGTCTACATGCCTTTACCGAGCATAAAGCGATGAATTTTATGTTCGACGAAGTCAAAAAACACGCTCTGTGTAGTCGTCATATGGATGCCCCATCTGAGGAAAATCCGTTTTAACAAAAAATACCCTTTTTTTTAAAGAGGGGCAAAAGCCTTGATTTTATAAGCATCTTCTAATCACTAAAAAAATTTGGTTTTTTGCGTTATTAGCTCTTTCACATCTCATACTACTTAGGTTACATCATTCAAAGAAGCGTTCACTGCCGAATAGGCAGCTTAGAAACCAAACAAAGTCAGGCGTTCTGCATCAATCCCGTTCACTGCCGAATAGGCAGCTTAGAAATCCTTATCGATTTGAGGGCATGTGTACGGAT
>CAYUKP010000323.1:0-2107 GCA_964445335.1 uncultured Verrucomicrobiales bacterium | reverse complement strand
TCGTAATTTTAGAAAAAAGATCATCATGTCAATTTTTCGCAATAAAGAAGAACATGAAAGGGGATATTACATCTAATCGGGACAACGCGCCTTGCTAATCAAAGGCATGAGGTCTGGATTTCTCGCACAATTGTATTGCAGTCACTGAGAGATTCACGGTTTATAAGGGAATGCAATTATCGGACTTAATCGCAGATAGTTCCTCTACTTTGACCCTCGTAAAGGGAGAAAGTACCGAGTTAGAAATCGTAGGGTTGACCACAGACTCTAGAGCTATCGAACCAGGTTATCTCTTCATCGCAATCAAGGGAAGCTCTACAGATGGGCATGAATACATTCCACAGGCCATTGAGGCAGGAGCTGTTGCGGTGATCTGTGAAGGCCTTCCTGCAGGGGCTTCTGACAACATCGCTTTCATTAAAAGTACTGACATTCGTCGCGACACATCCAGATTAGCCACGAAATTTTATGAGAACCCAAGCCAAGACCTTGCTGTATTAGGAGTAACAGGAACGAATGGAAAAACCACTACAGCCTTTCTCATAGACTCTCTTGTACGTAGTAAGTTTGGTAGATGTGGTCTCGTAGGTACAGTTTCAATAGACGAGGGTGATGGCCCAAAACCGGCCACCCACACCACTCCTGACGCTATTTCATTACAGAAAAGCTTAGCTCAAATGGTAAAAAATCACTGTGTTGGTGTAGCTATTGAGCTCTCATCTCACGGTATCGAACAAGGACGCTCTGCCGATGTCGCAGTAAATACCGCTGTTTTTACCAACCTCACTCAAGATCATCTGGACTACCATGGCAGTATGGAAGAGTATTACTTAGCGAAAAAAGCTTTGTTTACACAATTGGGGAGACAAGACCCCAAACAAAAGCCATGTGCGCTTATTAATATTGATGATCAGTATGGGGAAAGATTATCTCATGAGCTAGCTGAAGAGTTCCCCAAACTGAGGCAATTGACCTTTGGCTTTGGGGTCAAAGCGACCTTGAGAGCAACCGATGTCAAACAATCAGGTAAAGGATCTGAGTTTCGTCTCGACTACGGAGGGAAATCATATCTCGTAAAGACCCCACTGATTGGGTTATTTAATATTCGTAATATCGTTTGTGCCCTTGGATCAGTAGTAGCAGCCAAACTCTTAAATATGCGAGAAGCAGTAGCCGCCATTGGAACGGCACGCCAAGTGCCCGGACGCTTAGAAAGAGTCTCAACTAATGGCATGGACTATCATGTATTTGTCGACTATGCTCATACTCCAGACGCCCTTGTAAACGTCTGCCAAACGCTGAAGGAGCTAGAGCCCGACCGATTAATTACCGTCTTTGGCTGTGGTGGAGATCGTGACAACACAAAGCGCCCTCTCATGGCTAAAGCGGCCAGTACCTATAGTGACCTTTGCATTATCACCTCGGACAACCCTCGGACTGAAGACCCTATTAGCATAGTGAAAGATGTAGAAAAGGGCATGTCAGGCAGTGATTACCTAACCTTGGTGGATCGCAGAAAGGCGATCCAAACCGCTGTCGACTTAGCAAAGACCGGAGATATCGTACTCATTGCAGGTAAGGGGCATGAAGATTATCAAATCTTTGGTACAACTAAGACGCACTTTGATGACCGACATGAAGCCAAAGACGCAATGGTTCTGAAACGTGCCAAATTGACTGAATTGCGTAACAAAGACACTCCAAAATCGCGTCCTAAACAAGACGACTTTAAACCAAGGCGCCCTTACTAAAGCCTCTTTTCTAATTCCATATCTGGTTTTGCGCCCTTTTTAAGGGCGTTATTATAATGCGCCTTAGCATTCTTTAAAGATCCTTGATGGCTCAAAATAAGGGCCAGATTGTATTCTGGTTCAGATAGAGTAGGGTCGAAACGTATGGCATTTTTAAAGCACTCTTTACTTCTACTCAGCCGCTGTTGATCTCCTGCAATCATTCCCAGAAAGTTGTATGCAATTGCATTTTTTGGCGACATTTTTACACAGCGACGCAAAGAACGCCTAGCAGCCTCCAGCAAGCCTTTCTTATAGTAGATATATCCCAACATTTGATGCGCATAAGGTAAAGAAGTACTCCCTGAGGCTGTAAT
>CAYUKP010000322.1:0-2109 GCA_964445335.1 uncultured Verrucomicrobiales bacterium | reverse complement strand
ACATCCAAAAAACTTTGCGTCTCTGCGTGAGGCGTTTCTACCACCTCTTCAATAGGCTTGATAACATCCCCCATTTACCAACCTACATGCTCTTTCGTGCCCCCTCAGGCGTTTCGCAACATCTCTCTCAGAGTCGAATTAAGGCGATTTTTAAAAGCATTATAACTGGGCATATTAATTTGGCGAACATCTATCTTACCTTCACGTACGAGACGCATTAGATTAGCGGTGGAGCTATCCCCTAGTCCAAGCTCTAATAGTTTTTGCGCTAAAACCTCTTTAGGTGCTCCAGAAGAGCTATCATTGCCTGGTAGATCCTCTAGTTGATCACAGTCCCGATGAGGAGAATCTTGTAGAGCACAGAGAATCCAGCTCTCGCTCTTAGGCTTGGGAATCATAGGGACTCCGAACCCAAATCCTTGAGCCTTAAAACCTTCTTCCATAGAGTCCCACTTTTCCTGCCACCTCGTCCTAGCAGAAGCTCTCACTCCGTCACAGTCTCTAAACAACACGCACCCGACTGCACACCCCTCCTTATTTGCTAAATTTTTAGACAGGATAGCAAGTGCCTGAGCATTTTTATGAAACTCTGCGGTTCCTTTTCCTTTCTTTAGCCCCACCAAGACCGCAGACTTCTTTTTGGTCTTACACATATCGATCAAATCTTTCTTGGAAACAAATTCTACGGACTGCCCATCTAAAAAGGAATAGCCCCACTGCGCCTCTGTAAGCTGGTCGATCAATAAGGTCATGACGCCTGGAACAAACTCTTGACCATTCAGTGTCCCAATATCACTTGGACCTTCACCACTCAGAAGTAAGATCATAAGTTACACTTGGCTTGCGCTTTGTTGCTTTTCGTCTCGGCGAACTTGTTCTGCAATCAAGTCCAACAAGTCATTATCGATCAGAACTTCTCCTGGCCCTAAAAACTCCAGACGCTCCATCATGCCGGGCAGATCAAAGAATCGAATACTACGCGTCCGACCTCTGTTATCCTTGTAAATGAGAATCACATTTTCTAGCGCCACCTCATCTGGAATAAAATTCAGAATGAGAGGACTATGCGTCGTAATAAAAACCTGTTGGCGCATCTGAAGTAAAAACGCCATCACAGGCTCGATCACCTCTGGGTTTAATCCATTCTCGATCTCATCAAAAAGTAAGAAAGAATGTGAACTATAGGCCTGTGACAGAATGGCCATAATTCGGAGCAACCCATCGTTTAAATGCTTCGCATCCACCATTTCTCGGCCTTCGTTCTCTTGTATTTTAAGGTTTTTCCATCCATAGCGCTTCGTTTGCACTTCGTAACCTTGAAAACTGGGGTAAAGTTTTTTCACTTCTGCGATTAAACTCGCTTTCTCCGCATCCTTTAACGTATCTAAAAAAGCAGAAAGACGCTCTCCTCCCACTCCAATGTCTTCAGACCTACGGCCTCGTTTTCGTAATAAATGCGGAGAGAGAAGCTCTAAAGACTTTAAATTCTTTAGATATCCCGAGAGTTGAGCAAGCGCACGATGTTCTTTTTTTAGATCAAGTAAGGACATTGCAGACCCCTCAAACTTAAGGTGTTTCCCCCTTATGTGCATATCCCCATGTTCATCAGCTACACTCAGCACACCTTCTCTTAAATCTAGAAGCAACTCTTCACGATCTTTAAATCGTATGCTCTCCCTAGTACACCTAAGTTGCGTTGTATTAAATACCCCTGCCCAGATAATATTTCCTACCAACGTCTTAACATGAAGCTCAAAGGTGATAAGCTTCTTTTTAGGTTCGTTTAAATTTGTTAGTTCATTCTTTTCCCAGCCCCTGCCCTGCAACCACTCTTTCAGATCACCTCTGGGGAGTTGTCCGATAAAGGCAAAGGCTTGTAAGACGGTGGACTTCCCTGCGCCATTAAGGCCTATCATACATGTAAAATCCCCCATCCATCCATCGGCACTCGGAGGTAGATAAAAATCGTCCAAGGATTTAAAATTTGAGATATAAAACGTATCGATCATGTATTAATCTGACTTATCAGTTCTTATCCAATTTCAGAAGTATTTTTCTTTATTCCTCAGACAATGTGCAAGCTTCCTTCTGGATGTGAATATCTGCCTA
>CAYUKP010000321.1:0-2113 GCA_964445335.1 uncultured Verrucomicrobiales bacterium | reverse complement strand
GGAGAGTTTAGCTGAGACGCAGCGAAAGATTCAGGAAGATTTCTACAAAGATCCTTTGATTCAGGACGCATTAGCTGTCTTTGAAGGCAAGCTGATTCAGAACGGGTAGTGTCTTTGTTGGACTTTATTTCTCTTCCTTTTACATCAATAAAGGTGGTTTTATATTTATATTTTTAAATGTTTTGTATTAAAAAAGACAAATAAACAATAGCTCAGAAAATATCTTGAAAGGTTAAATGTTCTATGTTTTTACATCTGATAAACGCTTTGAATTAAAAGTGTAAGATGGATTTTTTATGGAACATTCATCAAAAAGAAAAGTGATAAAGAGATGAAAAAAGTAAGAAAGCCAGTAGTTTTTGGGATTGTTCTGCTTTGTAGTGCTCTAGCTTTTTTTATCTTTTTAGGCTTCCAGTCTTTAGCAGGAAGGAGTGAAGCCCTTCGTGTAGTAAAAAAAATATCTAAGGAAGATTTTTTGGAGCCAAGACTATTGACTTGGTTAGAGCAGCACCCTGAAATTAGAATGTTTCGCTCGAATAAATATCAGCCAATTAATTATAAAGACGCGAAGGGGGATTGGAAAGGGGTCTCGCAAGACTATATGGAAGCGGTGGCTAAAATTTTAGGGGTTTCATTCCTTGAGTTGGAACGCGACCCTTTAAAGAGTAAGTATGTCTCTCTAGCTGATAAGGAGGGAGATATATGTGTTGCTTCTACTGATATTGCCCGAGATCAACCCCTTTTGGTTTCTGACCCTTATTTGTTGTTTCGGTTGATGATTTTTTCCAAGCAGGGCCGTCGTGTGAGAACATTAGACGATTTAAAAGGGAAAACATTAGCTATTAAAGGGTGGTCTGGGGTCGAAGAACGAATTCGAGAAGATTACCCAGAAATTCAAATCAAGCGTTACCCCTCGTCTTCACTAACGTTTCAAGCAGTTGATGAGTCCGAGGCTGATGCCGCATTGATGATTCTCCCTAAAGGTCTCAATATTATCAACAACAGGGGATTTCCTGAAATGGAGCTTTCGGGGCAGACAGACTTCAAGATCGGACTTCTTGTATCAGTTAGAGACGATTGGCCTGAGTTTGTAGAGATTTTAAACAAGACGATCGATGCCTTAGATGTCGCGTATAGGCCTGCATTAGAAAAGGCTTGGTATAAGGATTTAGAAGGTGTCAGTGTAGTTAACAAGAGGTTTGTGACGGCTTTGCGTGGGATTATTCTCTTCTGTGTCCTTTTTCTTTGTTTCCTCTATTATTCTAAGAAGAAGTCTGATCAAAAAGCCTTGGAAGAGCAGAAACGTAAGGAAGCTGCGGAGAAGCAAGCCTTAGAAGAGAAGCGACTTAGTGAAGAGAAGAGCCGTTTTTTTGCTTCAGTGAGTCATGATTTGCGTAATCCTCTCGCTCTAATGGTTGGGATGTTAGAACTCATTAATGAGGGAAATGAGAAGGTGGATCATGAGGAATACATTCAAACCGCTTTGTATAGTTCACATAAGCTTCTGGGTTTACTGAATCAGGTCTTAGATTATTCTCAGATGGAGGCGGGGAAAATGACCATTTATCCGCAACCCAATCGCTTAGAATCGTTGATTAGGCAGTCTGTCAAGATTTATGAATTGACCCAAGGTGAGGTAAAGTTTGTGTGTGATTTTAAGGGTTTGTCATCCTTTCCTGAGTGGGTTTCGGTGGACGAATTGCGCTTGCAACAAGTGCTATCAAACTTGATAGGAAACGCTCTAAAGTTTACGACAGAAGGTCAAGTGACCTTGGAGGTTCACTGGCTAAAGGCTCCTTCATCTTATTCTTATTGGAGTAAGGAAGACTTCCCCTCGATAGACGACAAGTCTGGTTATCTAATGTTAGATATACACGATACGGGAGTAGGGATGGATCCTTCTTATGTTTCGACTTTGTTTGAGGCTTATGAGCAAGTGTCAGAAGATGGGGCTCGACCGAAAGGAGGTGGTCTGGGGCTTGGACTGTCTATTTGTCGAGACTTGGTGAATCTCATGAACGGGAAAATTATTGCTAATTCTGAGTTGGGAGTAGGCAGTACGTTTTCGGTGCTTTTACCTTTTGAGACGGCTGAATCTCCTGTGGGAACATCG
>CAYUKP010000320.1:0-2120 GCA_964445335.1 uncultured Verrucomicrobiales bacterium | reverse complement strand
TAAAACAATGGCTGAGAACTACTTACTGGCATCCTCTGCTGCTGTTTCCAGTTCAGCCACCCCCAATCTCGCAACCATTGACCATGAAATTACCACCATGGTCGGCGCAGTGCTCGAATCCGTGGGCAGCGTCACCACCTATGCGAATCAAAACGAAGTCATTCGAGACAACGCAGGCTTCTTAACCGAGCAGCACACTCCTATTACTGGTCAAGGCTCTGGTGCGTTCATCACCTTCCAAGGGCATATTCTAACCAACGCCCACGTCGTCGCCGAGCAAACTAAATTCTATGTGTGCCTCAGCGACGGTCGTATCTACAAAGCCCGCTTAATTGGCGAACCAGATAAAATCCTAGACATTGCTATTTTAAAGCTCGACCTACCTGAAGGCGAAACACTCCCAAGAATCCGACCTCTCAAATTTGCCGACTCCGATGACGTGCGAGTTGGGCAAGCGGCGTGGGCAATTGGCGCCCCATTAGGCCTAGGTGACACAGTAACACAAGGCATCATCTCTGCCAAAAACCGTGCCATCATGGACAACGAGTCCGACCTACTCCAAACCGATGCAGCTATTAATCAAGGCAATTCAGGCGGCCCACTAGTCAACCGACGTGGTGAACTCATGGGCGTCAATGTCGCCATTGCCACCAGCACTAAAGCGAAAACAGAAGGCTATAATATGGGTATTGGCATCGGGTTCGCCATTCCCTCCAACGAAGCCAAAGCCTCCGCCATACAAATTTTAGATCGAGGAAAACCTTTACGAGGTCACCTCGGCATTGCTGTCAGCCAAATACAAATCGAAGAAAATGGCTCCATCACCTCAGGTGTCCAGGTTGCGGAAGTTAAACCTTTCAGCGCAGCTAGCAAAATGGGCATCCAAGCTGGTGATTTAATCCGCTTATACAATGGCAAAAAACTGAAATTAACCAGCTCCTTAGTAAACCTCATCCGCCGCACTCTACCAGGACAACGCGTCGAAATACACGTCCTTCGAGAAGGTGAAAATATGCTTTTAAAAGGAATCGCAGCCGACTCAGAACACCCCGAAAAAGACCTCGAGCTTAACGCTTACAGCCACTCTGAAGAGAAAATCATCCCTCGAGAAATTGGTATTACTTTACAGAAGCGACGTTCTAATTGGTTCAGAAAAGTCAATGAACTGGAAATCACTAAAGTCACCCCAGGTTCACGCGCTGATTTAGCAGGAATTCAACCGCAAGACGTCATCAAAGCGCTGGACAAATCACCAATAGAAAGCACCTCTCAATATAAAGATTTCATGGATAAGTTAAACAAAGACGACACCTTCTCCATTACGGTCAAACGTCAAAGTGCTGATCTGATATTCTGGCTTTAAGGGCTCTTCATTCTCTCAAAAAAACATACACCTACATATGCTTGACCCGTTTGAAAAAGACATTCAATCCACTGAGAAGCTAGAACAGGTACTTCGTAAGCAAAATCAATCTCCTCCACCTCGCATGTACCGTCCTGTGACGGGTATTCTAGTGACTCTTGTTTTGGTTATTATTCTATTTGTGATCATGAGCATTCTGATTCCGTAAACGACTCCTTGTTAATGCCCCTTAAAAAACAAACAACCTCTGATCACCAACGGCGAACAGAGGTTGTGTTATTTAAGTCTTACTCGATCAAGGTAAGGAGAAAACCTTACTTGATGAGGTCAACGAGAGTTTGACCCATTTCTGATGGTGTCTCAGCTACGGCAATACCACATTCAGCGAGGATGCGCTTCTTCGCTTCTGCGGTGTCGTCTTCACCACCTACGATCGCACCTGCGTGACCCATACGGCGGCCTTTTGGAGCGGTTGCACCTGCGATGAAACCTGCGATTGGCTTGCTGCAGTTGTCCTTAGCCCAACGAGCTGCTTCTGCTTCTGCGTCACCACCGATCTCACCGATCATGATGATTGCTTCTGTCTCAGGGTCGTCGTTGAACATTTTAAGTACGTCTAGGTGTGACGTACCGTTGATTGGGTCACCACCGATACCTACACAAGTAGATTGACCGTAACCAAGTTGTGTCAACTGCCATACGGCTTCGTATGTAAGCGTACCTGAACGTGAAACCACACCTACGTTACCGCGTTTGT
>CAYUKP010000319.1:0-2134 GCA_964445335.1 uncultured Verrucomicrobiales bacterium | reverse complement strand
GACGATTTAGACAAGAGTGTAAGAGTTGCTAGGAATTTGACAGTGGATCTGTCAAGTTGGGAAGAACCTCATATTCAGTCTAATTCTTTGTCATATTTTGCTAATGCTAAATTGCTGTTGATTAGTTTTTTTGTGAATCAATTTGAGAACGTATTTAGTGTTGATATAATTAGTGATAAGGCTAGTGGTCAGCCAAAAGAAATTGCATATAATGTGTATATTTTATATTCGGATAGAATTACAGGGGTGGTTGTCTTGGAGTTGCTGGATGAAAAGAAGTGTCTATGGGGTGTTAGTATCAATTTATTCATTAAGGATGCATAATTTTACTATTGTATTTTTTCCCTTTTATAAATGGGGGGAGGCGTATTGGGATCAAATCATTGGGGGCGGGGAAGAGTATGAGACAGATCTCTGAAAATAAATTCAACACCCATTAATTTAAAAGGATAAGGTTACAAATGATGAAGTATGAAATATTAGATGAAGACGGTTATTACAGCGACCCTGGTGTCAATAGTGTGAGTGAGATTAGTGAGGAGAGGTATGATTACGCTTATGAGACTCTGTTTGCAGAGATTGATAAATCTAGATATTCGATAAGAGTTAGCGGATCACTAGAAGAGGCAGATTTTTCGATGTCGCGGTGGGTGGACCCTACGGATAATTTATCTATTGTTGTGTTGAATGATTTGACTTGTTACAGAGACTTGGTGGGCATATGTTATGAGGTTTTAAAATCTCTTGGTCCTAGCTATACAATATCGATTGATGATTATCCGGAATTGGTTACAGTTGAAGCGAGTGGACGAGTTGTAGGGACTGGAGATGAGGGAAAGTTGTCAAAATATGGGTTTAATAATTGCTGAGCTTTTATGACATAGATCTTACCATCTGGTTGGGGGAGGATGAGTTAGCGTACTTCAGGGGAGTGTCTCGGAGGGGGCTTGAATATCATGGTGAAGAGTGAGAGGTCGACCGTACGTTCATATGTAAGAAGCGTAAGGGTGGAGCACGCTTAGTCAAAGGTCGAGAGCTATACGAAGAATAACTCTATAACCTGCGAGACCTTCCAAACAACGTCTTCAGCCAATGGAGGACGTTAGCTCATCAACGGTACATGATCTCAAACACGAGGAGTGTGTATAGGTTTTGGCAATATACGAAATGTGCTTGATTTGAGTGATGGAGAGAGCTAATTAGTCGAAGAGCACATAGTAGGTGCTCTTTTAATCTCCTGTTTACTTTCAAAATGAGAATCCGACAAAGCCACAAGGCAATTGCACGTCTTTTCAGAGTAAAGGAGAGGCCGCAGGGAAATAATTTTTTTGCTCTTGAGAGCTGAGATGAAATTTGATGAGTTATGAATGATTTAGTTGCTAAAAGCACACGTGTTCCGTATTTGAAGGAGAGTGTCCTATGCGCTTTTGTTGATGGAGTGAGGTTGGACGTCTTAGTGATGGGGATGTCTAATGAAAAGTTTATGGATGGGTATGTGCCCTCTTGGTATGATAATTTGTTTATCTTGGAAGACTTCAGAGAAATTTGGAGATTGTCGCTACAATTGAAAACTAATACTATATTGCCAGTGTTAATTTGCCCCGAAGAAAGGGATTTATCTTTTAAGCCTGTAGTTACCCAGTTAAAGATTAAAGATGATGTTGTTATGTGGGATGGGTTCGGTAGAATGATTCAATTTGAAGATGGTTTTGAGGTTTCATGGTTTTCAGACGAGGTGCTTCATTTTAAGAAGGTGGATTATATAAAAATGCTACGATTATTTTGCGATGTTATTCAAAACAGTGATGATAGCATGATGAAGAAGATACTGGCTAAGGAGCTGGAGGAGAATGCTTTATTGGGCTGATCAGGATGACACCATTACCATTAGGGGCAGACGGCTAAGAAATACCAACTTCGAAAACTAAAAGCACAGGATGGGGCATAAGAATTTGATTGCTTGGCGAACTTAATAACTGATTATGAATGTAGAAAAGGAGATAGCCCAGGCTTGGGGGCCTTATTCAAGCGATATAAAGAAAGCTCTTGCGACACTTGCGAGCTTAGAGTTGCCAGAAGGTTGTGACTTTTTTTGGTGTGTTCTGCATGCTAGTGATTTGGTAGGCCTACCTGT
>CAYUKP010000318.1:0-2141 GCA_964445335.1 uncultured Verrucomicrobiales bacterium | reverse complement strand
CGAAGTTTCAGATCTCACTCAAGATTGCGGATTCATCAGAATCACCCTTAATTAAGTAACCTTAATTAATACGCTTTTGTAAAATTTACTAAAACATACGGTAAAAGTTCATCTCCAGAGTAAATTTTACCAAGAAAAACATAGAAAAAAAAGATATGAAAAGTTGGTGAAAAATATAATACTTTTTGAGGTAAAGGGTTATATTCCACACAAACAAAGTTGGCATAAAATATGCACACTCATAGTAACTTCCCCAAGATACTATGAAATTCCTTTTCTCACTCCTCTTAACGTTCGCTTCTGCTCTTCTTGTAAGCGCACAAAACGACACGTACTTTCAAAATGGAGCGCAATGGTATCTTAACAAGGTGAATGCTCCAACCGCTTGGAATATTACCCAAGGTAGCTCAGATGTTGTGGTTGCTGTTCTCGATACAGGGATCGACGCGTCTCACCCAGACCTTGTAGGGAAGGTCCTTCCTGGGTATGACTTTGTAAACAATGATTCAGACGCTTCTGATGACAATGGACACGGCACATCAGTCGCAGGCTTTATTGCTCCTCGCACCAACAATGGGATTGGACTTGCAGGTATGGCAGCAAACGTCAAACTCCTCCCTGTAAAGATTCTCGACAAGCACAATGTCGGAACAGCTTTCAATATCGCACAGGGAATCACATACGCTGCAGACAAAGGAGCGGACATCATTAACATCAGCGTCAGCACCGCAAATAGCTCAGATACCATCAAGCGTGCTGTTGATTACGCTTGGGCAAAGGGTTGTGTTATCATTGCTGCTACGGGGAATACAGGTGCTAAGATCGCAAGATACCCTGCTGCTTACGATAATGTGATTGCTGTTTCTTCTACTACATATGTTGATTCGCTCTCTAGCTTCTCTACCCATGGAAGCTATGTTGACATCTGTGCTCCTGGTTCAGGAACATTGACTCTGAATAACAAGGACGGTTACACTTCTGTGAGTGGGACATCTTACGCTACTCCCCTAGTTTCTGGAGCAGCAGCTCTCCTCGCTTCTCTTCCTGGAAACCTTACCAATACTCAAATTGTTAACGCTCTTCTCGACAACGCTACCGATATTGGTGATGCAGGTCGCGATGATAAGTTTGGATTCGGTCTTTTAAATGTTGGAAACGCGGTCTTAAACTCTACCAGCGCTGTTGCTTCTGCAAGCGTAACCACTACAGTTGAAGCCAACCTCACCATTTCAGAAGTCACCACCAAGGGGGCAATCGTTGATGTTACTGTCGCTCAGCACCAGCCATTCACTCTCGAATGTTCTAATGATATGAACACTTGGATACCTCTCCTTCGTAGCATTGGCACGGGAACAACTGAGTCATTCGAAGTTTCAGACCTTACCAGAACATGTGGATTCATCAGAATCACACTCAACTAACACGGCTCAGACTCTCTTTATGATCCAAATGAGGCGTCTTCATTCGTATTTCATTGTCATAAAGGTATAAAATACGTAATTTATAAAACCATGACATACGAAGACATTGCATTCCCAGAATCTGGATACAAAGGGCTCGTGTTCGACCTAGACGGAACCTTAGTGAACTCTATGCCGACTCACTTCAAATCATGGTGTATTGCCTTAGCAGAGCAAGGAGCCCCCGGAGTCTTTCCTGAGGATGTCTTCTATGCCATGGGCGGTCGTGCTACAGAAGATATTGTGGCAGAGCTAAATGATGAATTAGGGCTTCACCTCGACCCTGACGCAGTAGCGAACTCTAAGCGAACTGCGTTTCTCAACCTCCTCCCAGAAGTGCAACCCGTCGCCCCGGTCATTGAGTTTGTCAGGAAGAATAAGGGGGTAGTTCCTATGGCCATAGCTACCGGCGGCACAAGAGCGGTAGCAGAAGCCACCTTGGAGGCACTCCAAATCTCAGATCTCTTTGATACCCTCGTCACCGCAGATGATGTTTCAGCTGGCAAGCCCGACCCAGAAACCTTTTTAAAAGCCGCTCATGCCATTGGGGTCCTTCCCGAAGAATGCGTTGCTTTCGAGGACGCGACTCCTGGTATCCTCTCCGCTCAGGCCGCAGGCATGCAGGTTATCACAGTCCCCACGCCTCTAAATCTCCTGCCTTAGCACTTGTCTTAGCCCCAA
>CAYUKP010000317.1:0-2153 GCA_964445335.1 uncultured Verrucomicrobiales bacterium | reverse complement strand
AGGCCAGTGAGTCACTCACACCTTTCTTGCCCTTGTATAAATTCGTATAGTGATCATCCACGCTATGAGGCTTGTGTGGTGCATTAGTAGATATGTAAGCAAAAAAAGGCTTCTGTGCCTCCACAGACATTCGTATAAAGTCACGGGCCTCAGAGAAGAATACATCGGTGCAGTAACCTTCGGACCTTACCTCTCGTCCATTCTTGTGATAACGATCATCGAATCCATCATTATTCCAGAAGTCAGGAGTCTGACCAATACCACCACCTCCATGATAAAAAGTATAGTCAAACCCCCTGTCTTCAGGACGATATGGGTAGTTGTCACCCAAGTGCCATTTTCCAAATATTCCAGTCTTATACCCAGCTTGAGACAAATGCTCAGCGAGAGTCACTTCACCGACCTTTAGCATAGAACGCCCGTTGATGGTATGCCACACACCTGTCCGATTCGTCCAATGTCCCGTGAGAAGTGCGCTCCGTGTAGGAGAGCATGTTGGAGCCACATGGTAGTCAGTTAACCATATAGATTCATTAATCAACTGATCAATGTTCGGAGTCTTAATGACTGGGTTACCAGTATAGGATAAGTCCCCGAGGCCTTGGTCATCAGTAATTACGATAACAATGTTTGGGCGAGCAGATGCTATCCCACAAAACACGGAAATAATTAAGAAAAAATGGACAGGAATCATTTTGATCATTAACAAGCAATTAAGACCTTTTTCTATTAGCTAACAAAAAGAATGATCCACTTAGGATCATACTGAGTGATGTCGGCTCTGGAATTGATTGTATAACGCTGTAGACAGCTTCTCCGTGGGCGATCTGCCCATTAGCGCTATAGTGGACGTAATCGCCGATAAACTCAAATGAGTTTGAATTAATTAAGTATGTATCACTGACTGTAGCGTGTACTTGATCTTGTGCAGCTTGAATAATTGATGTCCTATTGATCGTCCTCGTGGACTCGTCTAACAGCATCGCACTATCAGAGAGTCGAGTGAAGATAAATGGTATATCACCATAGGTAGCTCTTACATCAACAATCAAATTGGTGAGATCTGTAACATACTGTTCAGTCGTACGTCCTTCAGCAGCATCCGCCTCTCCCTGCACCCATATAAACCCTTTAATATTTGGAGTATACCCCTGACTTTCCAAATCACTCATTGCTATAGCTGAAGTATCTTGGAATCTCACGTACGCTGTCCCATCGTTGTCGGTACTACTTGTGCCATCTGCGAGCCAATGGTTGGGATTATACAGTGATTGTCCTGCACCTGAGCTTTTGATAATAGCATATTGCGTGTTCGCATGGTTTACAGCAAACTGCCTCCCTAATTCTATCTCAAGTCCATCACCGAAATAATAGGGAGCTGTCCCATCAGGGACTAATGTTTTTAAATTTCCGTTGTTGTAGAATGTTACATTAGAGGGTGCTGTATCATAGATGGAGCTATACTCTCCAGTAAAGGCTCCTAAGGCATTGGATTGTCCAGCCAAGAAGTAGATGTCGACTGTGGTAGCCTGGCATACTAGTGGAGTTAAGTATAGTAAGTATCTTTTAGGTAGTGTATTTATCATATTTTTAATTTTTTAGAAATGATTACACCTTACAGTCTGCCGGATTTATTGCCTTTGATACACTAACTTGTCAATTTTTGCAGATTGTCTAGAAAAGTACCTTTATAGTCGAAGTAAGAACGGCGCACCTCTACAGGCTAATTTACGCTTGGAGAAGGCCCCTACAGATGCATGGGAACTTAGGATCTCTGAGTTAAAGGCAAGGGGGGCTGTTGCAGAGGATATGACATCCCTAGATAGATACAGACCGCACAAGCCGAAATGCCCAAGTGATTGAAAGGAAAGTTTGGAATGTTGGAGATGAATCATATTTGGCATTACCGAGAATGAGATTGCGTCAGAGTACTGTAGGAAAGAAGCGAAATGTACTTGATTTGAGTGATTTAGGGAGCTAATTAAGTCAATAAGTGTAAAATAGGTGCTCTCGGAATCTCCAGCTTCCTTTCAAAATGAGAATGCAACAATTCAATAAGGACAAATTCTCGCTGCCCAGAGTAAGGGAAAGACTTCAGAAAATACTGGAGGCTATCCAGCAGGGTAGCTCTATGAGTAAAAAAAGAATAATTA
>CAYUKP010000316.1:0-2168 GCA_964445335.1 uncultured Verrucomicrobiales bacterium | reverse complement strand
TATTAGCGATCCAGACCGCTACTTTATTAGAGACATCGAGCGAGAGGAAAAAGACACCAGGTTTCCCTTTGTACGTCACATACGTTCGCACATTAAACTCAGGGAAGTTTGATAAACTTGAGATGGTGGGGCAGTATCTCCCCGTAAGACCGTGCATAAAGAAGGGGACGAGACCAATGTAAGCCTTTCCTTCATATAAATCTGGCTCAAGAGGAGAGGGAATGTAGGGGAGAATCTCGTCGATAGGGATCTCCCAATGAAGAAACAAGAGGTCTTGCCATTGTTGCTTCATGATCCATGGCTTTTTGGGGAGTGGCCATGGACGATGGTGAGTTTCTCTGAATGCTGCGTGTCTCATGTGGTAGCATAGACACGAGAGCGGGAAATGCTAATAAAAGTATGTGCCAAGAGAGCTTTTGGTCAAATAGCCAGAGAGTCTTTCTGGGGCATCTCCATTGCCGATGATGACTTGTGTTCCGGATTCGCGAGCGACTTCTACTGCATCGAGTTTAGAGTGCATTCCTCCGATAGAGAATTCACCTGAGTCTTGCGTGACCATAGCGCGGATTTCGCTGATGTTTTGAACTTCTTTAATAACCGAATCTTGGTCATCCAAGAGACCATCGACGGAGGTCAGTAGGATGAGGTGTTGCGCTTTCATAAGGTTCGAGAGATTGGCCGCGAGCATATCATTATCGGTTTTGGTTAGTTCACGTAGTGAGACCACATCGTTTTCATTGACAATGGGGAGGACACGCTCGTGTTCTAGGAGGCGAGTCAGGACGTCAGAGACTCTTTCGCGGTGACTTTTCACCTGTAAGTCCATGCTCGAAACCAAAATTTGCGCGGTTTTGATCCCGTGTGGAGAGAAGTGGTCATCATACGTGTGCATGAGATGCGCTTGGCCTATAGCTGCGGCTGCTTGTCTTGTGGCAATGTCCTGAGGGTATTCTGATAGGTTGAGGAGTGGCACTCCTGCTCCTACCGCACCTGAGGAGACCAAAACGACTTTGGTGCCCTGCGTGACTAGAGCGCCAATGTGTTGGGCTAGGCGGGCAATAGTGTCTTGATCCAGGAGGCCTTCCTTGGTTGTGAGGACTCCAGTGCCGACTTTGATGAATAAGATATTGGAGGATGACATAAACTATTGAGCTGGGTTGAGGTAATGATCGAGAGTGGTGGAAAAATCTAAGAGTGAGGGGAGATTGACGGTTGCGTCCGAGAGGTCTGATACGATAGAGATTCGATTTGGAACGACAAAGACGTCCATACCTGCGGTTTTGGCTGCTTGCACTCCATTTTTAGAATCCTCAATCACGAGACATTCGCAAGGAGAGAGTTGTAATGTTTCAGCGGCTTTGAGGAAGAGATCCGGAGCAGGTTTGATCTGAGCGACATCTTCACGACAAATGATGGCCTCGAAGTAAGAGGTAAGGTTGAGTTGCTTTAACCAACGTTCTACCCACTCATGACTAGAGCTAGATGCCACGGCTAACCTTAATCCTTGGTCGAGGCAGGCTTTGAGAGAGTCTTCGACCCCGGGGAGGGATTGGAGCTCTTCGAGGCGTGCATGGATCTTTTGGTCTCTGACCTTATTCAGGGCCTCCCAGTCGTACGTTTTGCCTGAGAGTTCTTCCAAGTATGTTTGAGGAGACCATTTCGCATAACTACTGCCTACGCATTTGGCATATTGCTCTAGAGGGAGGTCGTAACCTTCGGACTGAAAGATTGCTAAAACCTCCTCATAAATGATCCATTCGGTGTCGAGAATTGTTCCATCAAAGTCATATAAGACCGCACTAATACTTGGCATGAAGCCGTTCTGAAGAATAGATATGGATTTGCAAGTGAAACATAGTTGAATAATTAGAAATTGTACGGTTTACCTTTCGGTAGATAACATTAGATTATTATGGCTGATCGAAGTAAGACAGATACTGAAAGGATGGAGAAGATTGTTTCTCTATCGAAGCGTAAGGGATTTATTTTTCAATCTGCTGAACTCTATGGGGGATTAAATGGGTGCTGGGATTACGGCCCTCTCGGAGTAGAGCTCAAAAATAATCTAAAACAGTTTTGGTGGAGCACGAATGTGACTCAGCGAAATGACATCGTGGGGATGGATGGTTCCATCTTAAATCACCAAGAAGTATTAACAGCTTCTGGGC
>CAYUKP010000315.1:0-2169 GCA_964445335.1 uncultured Verrucomicrobiales bacterium | reverse complement strand
CCCACCCCTCATCAAACCGTGCGTGCGGTTCTCCCGCACACGGCTTTCCGATGCATTTTTGGGGGCAGTAATGGAACGTTGAGTTTTTATCCAAACATTCCCTTCCCTCGACGCCCTATCTTTACAATGAAGACCTCTTATAGAGAGAAACAATAGGGAAACTGCCAAGTATAAATAGCAAGAGTGAAATGCTGCCTAACGTCACAACTTCACCTGGCACAATAGCCCACGCATCTAATATCAGCCCTGTTCGATCATACACGATCTTTGCGAGAGACTTTACAATGCTATGCCCTACCAAAGCCCCCCCAAGAACTCCAATACAAACGAGGAGAAAGACCTCATAAAAGAGCATTAAAGCCAGCTCCTGCCTCTTAGCCCCTAGACTACGTAGGACTAACAAGCTTGGCCTCCTACGCTCCACTGATTGATAAAGCGAGAGCAAGATCACGACACAAGACACCATAATCACTCCCCCTGTCACCAGAAACAGGAGCTTCTGGAAGGGTTCTAGGTAAATCTGAGAAAGAGAGAGAATTTCATTAATAGGCACCGCTGGCATCAGGTTGGCCTTTTTCTTCAGCTCATCTACCATCCACAAGCGTAATCCTGCGGACTCCAATTGCACTAAGACCGCTGTGACCTCCTTCAGCATAGGTGCTTGCGACTGAAAAACTTGGTGTATAGAGTCCTCGGCGTGGTGCACCTTCCACACTGCTGAAATCGGCACATAAATGGCACGGTCATAGCTATTCCCTGTAGGCTCCAACACCCCCGATACTTGATACGTAAAGTCTGTATGCACCTCAGCTCCAGCAACCTGTATCAACCCGTGCGTGCCATTAAAGGTGTCACCGATCTTAAGCCCGGTCTTACTCGCGACCTGTGCGCCAATCACGGCCTCGAAGGTATCTGCGCCAAAGCTACGCCCTTCTGAGATCTTTAGTAAGACCTCTTCATCACGCCCCTTCACCTCAAAGAGATGCGCCTCTGTTCCGACAATGCGATACCCGTCATAATTGTCACCTAACCCAATGGGCACCGCCTGCACGATTCGCTCATCCTTTGCCAGCTCCTGATAATCTGAATACAAGATATTACCTGCTGGCATCCCTAGGTGGTAAAAGGAACTCAGCACCAATTGCATGGCTCCCCCCTTAGCTCCTACGATCATATCAAAGTGACCCGCTCCTTTCCGTAAGGCACCTTCGGTCTCAAACCGGACAACTAATAAAACAATCGCTAAGGCCGTCGGTAAAACCAAGGAAAATAGAGTCGCCAAAGTCGCACCAGGCTTGCTCCACATAAACTTCCAAGTCATTTGGAATAAAGATTTCATCACGTCTAATAAGGTAAAATTCTAGCTCCAGTGTAAAATGTTTTCCACTCTCTCCTCTCTGGGGAACCTCTGTGCCAATCCCTGATCATGCGTCACAAACACCAATGAAGTATTCTGCTGACCCGCCAAACTCTGCAACGTATCACACACCTTAACCGCTGTCTCTTGATCCAGAGCCCCCGTTGGCTCATCTGCAAGGATTAGCTCAGGATCCTTGATCAAGGCTCGCGCAATGGAAACCCGCTGCCTCTGCCCCACACTCAACTCTGAGGGCATACACTGCGCCATTTTCTCCGAAAGGTCTAATTGGTCTAATAGCTCCCATACGCGCTGCTCCACCGAAGGGTCAAAGGGCTTATTGGAAAACTTCAATCCCAACAAAATATTATCCCACACTGAAAACTCATTCAAAAGTTGATACGTCTGAAACACCATGCCAATCTTTGCGCGACGCACCAAATCTCGCTGACTCTCACTAGCCTTGACTAAGGATTCACCACAGACCTCGACCTCACCTTGCTTTACGAGGAGGAATCCTGCCATAATGTTCAATAGAGTCGACTTGCCACTCCCACTGCGTCCTAGAAGCGCAACTTGCTCCCCTCGATTGATAAGGAATTCAGACACCGACAATCGATGACTTTTATCATAAAAGGCCGAGACCTCTCGTAACTTCACGACAGAATCAGAAGGAGTATTCAACATATACACCATACGTTACCCGAGCGCACTCAAGTTGCAATAACGATTCCTTTGGACGTGTCATGAGCAGCACATATCTCATGTGATCGTAACTCAGGGCACCTTTTCGCACCAATTTTAGTGTCCGA
>CAYUKP010000314.1:0-2177 GCA_964445335.1 uncultured Verrucomicrobiales bacterium | reverse complement strand
CATTGCGATGATGACCAAACTCTACTGCCCAAAAATAACTTTGAGCCTGACGAGGCATTATGCTTTTTATAAAAAACTGCTTACACATAAAACCAACCTAATACCATTTCGATAAATTATAGAGACTTATGGCTGAGATGTTTGCTTCAAAATCAAGGCGGAGGAATAGTTTGATGCGGGCATCTAACTATGACGACAACGAAGAGTTTGAAGCAAACAGCCAGCAGGCTGTGTCTTTTCTGCTTATAACCCCTCCTCTTTTTATCCCCCCGTCATTAGTCTCTAGAATTTCTCGAATTGGTATCATTATGCCTGAGCAAGCGCCAACCCAATACGATGCTTGATAACACACACATTAACCATTTGCTGCCATTTATCGCTGCACAAATTTACGCGTTCTGCCTATTCTATTTGATCGTAGTTCGCAGGAAGTATCTAAAGACCTTTCCTTACTTGAGCCTGTTTTTGGGAGCGATGATTTGCTTTCTTACCTGCTACTTGGTCGATCAGTTTGAGCACACGATTCATGATGCAAAGCTGATTCATTTAAGACTACTAATACTCATTGGTGTGGGCTTTCCATCGTTATCAATAGCAACTAGCCATTTTTCGGACCAAGAGATCAGCAAACATAAAATGGTGCTCTTATACTGCACGGCTTTACTTCTAGCTTTAATGGCGATCTTCTTTAACAGTATTGCATGGCGTGAGAGCTTTGGTGATCAGACTCTATATTTTTCCAACGTCTTACCTGGCTTTTCTCATGCCAGCTTTTGCTCGAACCTTTGTATTGTATTGGCTACGGTTGGGGTCGTCTTTATCCCTTGCATATTTCAACTCCGCCATGTGAGAACCAAGAACATTACGCACCTAGCTTTTCTCATCAGTGCACTTCTCTTTGCGCTTCTCTTTATGCTAGGAATTCTGCTCCGTGAGTGGTGGATATATTACACGGGAGCGATTGTCTGTGCCGTCATCTTTTTAGCTGCAGTGTATATCGACATCCATTATCTCAACCAAACCTCCGCCTTTATCAAAGAAGAGCTCAGATTCCACGTCACACAAGGTCAACGGTCTTCTCAGGCGCTGTCCGAGCTGGTCGAAAAACTGGAGAACTCAACAGGTCAAAATATCGACGTATACAAGCTCAGAGTGCGGGAGGTGATCAGCCTCCTCGTGAATGAGGCTATCGAATCTGGCGGAGCTGTTGAAGATCTAATTCAGCGTAACAAAGAAACCTCTCATAAGATCGACACCGCGACGGACATCGAAACTCTGACGAAGGTCACTGAAATGCAGGCAAAAGAGCTATCTAATATCATCACCAGCCTGCCCCTAGAGAGAAAACGGCAAATGGTCGGTGAGGTAAAATCCTATATTGCTGACCATCTTGGTGAAGACCTAAGTATCCAAGTCCTTACCGACAAGTTTTCCGTCAGTCGGTCTTACCTTACAAGTGCGTTTAAAGAGGTGGGAAATTGTACCGTGAACGCCTACATCGTATCCTCCCGTATTGAGCTGGCCAAGACGCTCCTCTTAGAGAAATCTATTACAGAAACTGCTTTTGAAATTGGGTTTAATAACTCAAACTATTTTTCGACCGTCTTTAAAAAACAAATGGGGATCACCCCCAAAGAATATCAACAAAATCGTCCAAACCTCTAAATTTGAGGGTGATTAAACCTCATTTAGCCAATTTTAGAGAACTATTACCCTATATCACATTACACGTCAAAAAACTCAAACAGTTTGTTAGCCGACGCCTGCTGATCTAGTAATGTAAGCACTTCTTCTAATCTCCCGTTGGAGATTAACTTAATGAACGATTCCATACCTAGGCGAAAATTGCTTTTGCGTTGATAATAAGTCGAATCGTTAAAGTGAGCTTTAAGCAACATTCCCCATTTAAAGCTAAAAAGTAGTGCTAAAGTGCATACTGCCACCAAACGGTCGATCTTCTCAGACTGAGACATGTGGGTGTCTTCCAGGTTCAGCCCCTTCTTCTTAAAATGCCCAAAGACTACTTCAATACTCCATCTTTGGAGATAGGCTCGTAACGCTTTTTTAGGCTTCAAATGGTTACTTACCACATACAATATTTCGGTACGTTGAGTGTTGACGGCCTTCCTGCCAAAATAAAGTAACATTCCAAAGATAGCCTGGCGGTCTCTTTTAGA
>CAYUKP010000313.1:0-2191 GCA_964445335.1 uncultured Verrucomicrobiales bacterium | reverse complement strand
TTGCGCACCATCTTCTAACCAAGATAAATAAAGGCTTCACATTGATTTGTGAGGCTTTTTTTGTGCCCATTTTTTTGATCAAAGTCTGTCAGGTCGCAATTTCATCGCAATTTGTCGCAACTATTCCGCCGTACAAACGCGGAATTTCGACGTTTACTACTAATGATATGCCCCGAGTAACTACCCTAGAGCCGACCAAGGACAAAGCTAAGAAGCTTTGGTACATTTGTATCCCTGCCCAGTATTCCACGACAGGAAAGTGGAAGAGAGAGTATTTCGCTAGTCGAGAGAAGGCTCGACTACGATCAGCAGAACTTAAGCGTATCAGACGTGATAAGGATCTCTATTCTGCAAGAGCTACCGCATCCCTCATTCGAGATGCTGTGGAGTGTAATGACTTAGCTGTCATTTATGGTTTTTCTGGGTTGAGAGAAGCATTCTTGTCTTGGTCGAATGATATCAATAATCAACCTAATGGCATGCCATTTAGTGAGGTGTTAGATGCTTATGAGTCTGACAATAAGGTGAATTGGTCAAAGCGATATTTTTCTAGTCGCTGGATGGCTTTTAGGAAAAAGGTGGTGGAAATCGAGGATCAAAACATTGCCTCTATGGATACAACGTTCTGGAGAGAGTGGATGAATAATTGGAGGGAAGGGCAGAATCCTGCCCCTGCAACTTACAATCAAACACTGTCATTACTGCGTGCGATTTATAGACATGAAAAGGTCTATGATCTGTTTCCAAAGAACCCGATAGAGCCGCTTAAGGCGATCAAGGGAGACAAAACGGAGGTGTGTGTTGCTACGGTAGAAGAAGTTGGCACATTACTCAACTGGGTATGGGAGAATGATCGTGAACTTGTGCCATATTTCGTGTTAGGTTTTTTTGCAGGACTACGACCGTTAGCTGAGCTTGAGCCGTTTACTTTTGATCAGATCAATTATGAGGAAAAGGTTTTTAATGTCATCACGACCAAGACTGCTAGCAATCCTCGTCGTCAAGTTCCTATCTCTGAGAATGCTCTCGTATGGCTTAAGGAATTTTCTGGCTGTGTAGGCCTAGTGTGTCCCGCTAATTTAAGACGTCGTGTCACCAGAGCTCGTAAGGAATCAGGCATCCAGTGGGGGCATGACATCATGCGTCATAGCTATGGCTCCTACTGGGAGGCTGCACATCGTAAGACAGAGGGCTGCCGCGAGCAACTGGTTTACAACATGGGGCACAGTACCTTCAAGACTTATGAGAAGCATTACCGCAATGACCGTACGAAGGCTCAAGGTGAGGCGTACTGGTCGATTCTTCCACCACTTTAGATTTCCAATTTTAACTACAATCCATTACCCAATATTATGTACTTTGATGAAACTGAATTTAGAGCCTACATGCACCAGCACTCTGGTGTCGTGTACGCCTTTTTATTGAAGCGAGTTTCCTGCTCGAGTGACGCCGACGATCTCTTGCAAGAGCTCTTTATTCGCCTGTATAAGCGCCTGCAGTACATGAATGAATATCCCTCTTCTTCATGGCTCTTTACGGTAGCGAGGCGTCTTCTAATTGATCTTTATCGCAAGAATGGGCGACAACCTGAAACCACGAACATGGAGACGACACCTGAGTCTCTCTTCCCTATTTCGGACTTTGATGCTGTTCAGTCACGTGTGGACTATGACTTATTCTACGCTCATACACAGGTTGCGTTGGATGAGCGAGATCGGATGATCTTTTGGATGCATGCCCGTCACGGGTTCACGTTTCGAGAGATCGGAGAGAGGCTAGGCTTGGCAAAGTCCACCGTTAATGATAGTTATCGTAAAGCGGTGAATCGTATGAAGGAATATTTCTCGGACGAAACCTCAACTAATTACGTTTAGAACCAATATGAGTGAAGAAATTTCAGAAAACGATATTCTTGAGAATGTGAGAGGGTTTGGTACTCCTGCTCCCTCTCATGTATTGGAGAATGTGATGGATGTGGTTCTAGACTTAGAACGTGAGAAGCTAGAACGTACGGTGACTGAGGATGAAGAGCTGAAGCGCACGCAACAGCGCTCCCGCTAACCTTCCTATTGGCTTTCTAGAGTTTCGAGTACTTCTAGAAAGCGCACCTTACGAATAACGTACTTTTTGCCCATTTTGAAGACTGTTCCACCCGCTTGGATCAGTCTTTTTTTCATCGTCTCCATGGAGA
>CAYUKP010000312.1:0-2200 GCA_964445335.1 uncultured Verrucomicrobiales bacterium | reverse complement strand
CTAAATTGGTGTCTATTTTAACGCTTCTTCTCACTCTGGTGAAATATGCGGGTTAACTGTAGGAGATCCGCCATCCGAGATTTTCAAATGACTTCCAATACGACTGTTGAGTTTAAGGAAGGATCATATGCAACGTAACCTCTTTGGATTCATATCTAATCAGCAGTTCAATGCATCGCAAAGAGACAAGTAATGCTTACTTCTACATGGGCTATTGTAGAAGTTTTCTCGTTCTTAAAAAACTGTGTTCCTTCTCATAATAAAGGAGCTACACTCGATGCAAGACCACCACTCATTCGGCACTGTAAGCGCTACTTGTAGTATTTGAATCTGAAGAAGACTCGCACTCATAAAGTTTTAAATATCATCCCTCCCCCTTTAGAGAAGCTTTCTCAGACTCTCTTCGAGTTTGCAAAACTCTTCGCATTCACTTTTCCAAAAAGTGACTCCTTGCGCTTAGTCTCTCACCTCTCAAGAGCCTCCAAGTCACAGCATCTTTCACAGATCACACCAAGCACCAATAACGCTACGCTTCCACTCAAGGAGTCAACTTTTTCAAAGGTGAATGCGAAGAGTTTTTTAAACTCGAAGTCTCGTCCCGACAACCTCACTCCAAACCCTACAATCCACAGCAAGGGGAAAACCTTACTTATATTCAACAAATCTTAAATACAACCAAGGTGAGGCGCCGAATCCCGCCGATGGTTGATCGTTGTTGGTGAGAGGTTTCTGTAATGCCGGATTGTCAGGCCAAAATCGATGATCTATGATGTTCTCTAAGATATGCAATTCGTGATCCCTAAAGAGCACCGTAACACTCCTGAGGCAAAAGAACTTGTTCGTATAGATAAGGCATTTACTAAGTCATGCGCCCGTGAAGCACGCGCACTAAAGCGTAATCTATTGGTAAAGAATCAAGATGCTTTTCTCAAGCTTAATGAGCAAACGCATAAATTACAACAGAAGCTACAACAGGCAACAGAAGCGTATGACAAAGCTACAGGTGAACCAAAACCTTTAGAATTATCCGACCCCGTGAAGAAGCGAATTAAAGCATCATTTAGTCACGAAGAACAAGGACATATAAGACAGAAATTAGCTAAAACTCTTGCATACATGGAGAGAAACAGTTGGTCTGACCCGCGCATTCTCGAAGCTATTTTCATAGTTGCAGATGGCAATGCAGACCAATTCCATGATGCCTGTAAAGAAGCCTTGACCGATTATCGAGATCTATTACTTAAAGCTAACATCTGAGCTGCAAAAAATAGCAAGCAAGGGAAAGACTTGTTATACAAACCCCTTATTCTATAAGGCGTCTATGAAGCATATACTCTCAAAACCCAGCTATTTGTGTCAACTTGATATAAGTTTTGATTGCGTTATTTAATACTGTTAACCTTAGAAAATGAGTGTGCTTGTTACTATGGATGTCATACAATTGTGGGATAAGTATGATCAAGATTTCGGTTTACTTGAGGAGCCTTGGGCAGACAAAGAAGATTACCATAAATTCACCTCAGAAGCTCTCTACACACTGGCGCAATATTGGAATTTGTGCCACGAGGTAAAAGTAAAGGCATATAGCGATGAATTGAGAGCAAAAATACAGAATCAAATTGATGATTTAAGCTCGAAGATTTCTATCGAAGCACTAGAAGAGCTGCATAGTAGGCTTAATAACTTGTGAGCTAGAATGGCTAATCGAGTAAAGACAAGTGCTTGCTCGCCCACACGACGCCATCACTCATACAGTTTTAAGTACCACCCGAATCTCTTTGGAGAAACTTTCTCAGACTCTCTTCGAGTTTACAAAAACTCTTCGCATTCACTTTTCCAAAAAGTGACTCCTTACGCTTGGCCTCTCAAGCATGAATGGAGCATTCTGCAGACTCTCGAAGCCACTAACCGCCTAAAACCTATTGCGTCGGTCGAGGTTACGGAGCATAGAGGCTATAAAATTGCTTCCCTAATGGCAGAAGATGAAACCACTCGAATCTGGATTATGCTTGATCCAGCCAGCCCACCGTTCTACAAAAAAATACCTTCAAATTATAATTTTTCACTCAGTGAAAATGATTTAGAAAAAATTAGAATCAAAGGGTCACCAATCACCACCACTTATCAAGCTCTCAAATCTCACCTAAAACAAACAACTGCAAAATAGGCCAAATTAAAACAATTCACGTCCACTCTGAAT
>CAYUKP010000311.1:0-2201 GCA_964445335.1 uncultured Verrucomicrobiales bacterium | reverse complement strand
ATATTAAGCATCTAAAAAAAGAGGTTGAGACGCTGTCGGTAATCAACAATGAGAAAAGACTAAAAATAAAAGACTCTACGTTGAGTGACTATGACATACAATTTGTGCGCAAAAGCCCGCCTCCATACTCTTCACAAAATAACTACGCATATGTTGAACCCTCCAAGCAGCTAGAAGACACATCTGCCTCGTCCGCCCCTGCCAACGCAAGCTTTACCCAATTAGAGCAGGAAATTGCAACACAGATGAAAATAATTGCAGACATTCAAAGAGAGGCCAGCGCCGCAAGCCAAATGAGCGAAGGCAAATATTTTTAAAAAGCCCGATTCAATTCAAAACTAGGACAAAAAACTGAAGCCAAAGACTTTTGAATCCCTTTGACATATAAAGAGGCTTATATTAAGCGAGACGGTAACTATGTCTAAGTTTAAAGTCCTGGTAGCGGATAATATTTCCCAGATTGGAGTAGATTTACTCTCTTCTATTGATTCATTAGAAGTAGTCTTCACCCCTAAAATGTCTCAAGAAGAAGTTCTTAATGACATCGGTGAATATGATGCACTAATCGTCCGTTCTCGTACCAAAGCCACTGCTGAGGTTATTGCAGCGGGGAAAAAACTTAAAGTTATCGGAAGAGCTGGTGTCGGCGTAGACAACATTGATAGAGAAGCCGCCAATGCACACGGTGTAATCGTCATGAATACTCCGACAGGCAATACGATTTCCACTGCTGAGTTAGCTTTTACCCTTATGCTCTCAGCAGCACGTAACATCGGATCAGCACATAAGTCTATCGTAGAAGGCCGATGGGATAGAAAGCTTTATCAAGGCATCGAGATGTATGAGAAGCGCCTCGCTATCATTGGAATGGGAAGAATTGGAGTCGAATTCGCAAAACGCGCACAAGCGTTTGGAATGAAGGTCGTAGCATATGATCCATTCCTCACTCAGGCGAGAGCAGATGCCCTTAAGGTGGAATTAGCAGAATCTCCAGAAGCGGCTCTCACAGGAGCAGACGCGGTGACTCTCCATGTTCCACTCATTGACTCAACACGTAATATCATCAATGCTGAACGCCTAAAGCTTATGAACAAAGGCGCAATTGTCGTCAACTGTGCACGAGGTGGTCTCGTAAATGAGCAAGATCTTAGTGATGCCATTGCTTCTGGACACATCGCAGGATGCGGACTCGATGTTTATACCGAGGAGCCACCATCTGTAGAGCATGACATCTTTGGGCATGATAAGCATGTTGTCTTCACTCCTCACCTCGGTGCCTCTACTAATGAAGCTCAAGAAAACGTCGGGATTCAAGTAGCTGAACAAATCAGAGACTTCCTCACTACCGGTGAGATCCGTAACGCAATCAATATGCCATCCTTAGATGCTAAGGCGGTCGAAGAAATCGGCGAATATTTGGATCTAGGTAAAGCACTCGGAACTCTCCTTGGACAGCTAGGCCCTGTAGGAGCAGACTCCCTTAGAGTGTCTTATCACGGCCCTCTAGCGGAGAAGGATACCGCGCTCGTATCGCGCACTGTTCTCTGTGCCTTACTAGATGTACATTCTGATGTAGAAATCAATATCGTAAATGCTCCAGCAAAGGCGAAAGCCATCGGAGTGGACGTTGTAGAGAGCACTATCAATGCTAAGACCGAATACACTGACCTTTTAGTAGCAGAACTTCGCAAAGGTGATGAAAAATACCGTGTTGCAGGAACTGTAATCGGACGCACTGCAAAAATCGTAGAGATCGATAAGATTTTCGTCGATATGGGAATCAAAGGCGATTTCCTCATCGTCAGAAATGATGACCGCAAAGGCGTCCTAGGAGGAGTTGCTACGACACTTGCGGAAAACGACTTCAACATCGGCAATATGTCACTTGCGCGTAACAGAGAAAGCATTGATGGGTCACTCTCCATCATTGAGGTAGACAGCGCAGTCAATCAGGACATTGTTGCCAGCTTACAACAAGTAGGTGGAGTGACTAGCGTACAAGCTCTCTCTCTCTAATTTCTAAAAAAGCTCTCTTCCTGAGAGAGTGTGCCATTTTCAACAAAAGCGATTCTTCTTAAAGGGAGTCGCTTTTTTTACACGATCAAGGTCGAACAAACTTTCAAAGAGTTCTTGGTAAGGCGTAATAAAAGAGTGGTGACATATCTCGCAACAGAAGAAGACAAAGCGTTCTCAGAAAAGCC
>CAYUKP010000310.1:0-2202 GCA_964445335.1 uncultured Verrucomicrobiales bacterium | reverse complement strand
AGAACTTTGATAGTCTCCCCAGCAAAGCTGGGGGATTACCTATTGGAATATTTAAGAGTGTGTGATATTTGAGTACGCTTGCTTATTTGAGAGGAGCATTGGCGTAATCTGGAATGGGAAGGTTACACTTATTCATGAGTTCCCACAGGAAGCCTGAGAGTTCTCTGGCGACGGAGACGATGCATTTGTTTTCCTCCTTTTTGCGCAGCTTGAGCTTGATGTATTTCGTATGGAGTCGGTTCTGCATACGCCAGGAGAGGGCTTTCACCTCGGAGCTTGCCCCAGCTTGCCTCGTGGTGAGCGCGGAGCTGACATTAGGGGGCTTACGGAAGTGTTGTGCGCACTCCACAAGCATCCATCGGGCGTGACTATTACCACACCTAGTGATTGCTCCTTGTCTCCGTTTGGAGCCTGAGGAGTGCTCAGAGGGAACGAGGCCTAGGAAGGACATAAGTTGGCGTGGAGAGTCAAAGCGGCGCAGATCTCCGAGTTCGCTAATAATGGTCATTGCTGCGACTTCTTGGAAGCCCTTACATGCCATCAAGGCCTTGACAACAGGCTTCCACTCCCATTGCTCAAGTAGTGCAATCATTCGTTGCTTAATGGTCTGGATACGTCCTTCTGCTTGGTCGACGGCTTGGATGTATTCCTCTAAGACGATTTGTTGCGTGGAGGTCGGCATCTTGAGATTGCGGAGGTAGCGCATGTGAGCATCTGTCCAGTTTGATCTACCTGAATACGTGAACGCAACCCGTAAGAGGAAGGAAAGCAGGCGTTGTTTAGCACGTCCCAGATCATCGGAGGCATCCGTGCGGGCACGTCAGACATCACGCACCGCTTCATAGCAGACCTGTAGTTCTTGGAACTTGACGTCAAGCTCCTTGGCGAGCTTACGCAACCTACGTTCGGCGGTGGTGAGACCACCACTACAGGTCCCATAGAAGGTGGCATCCTCACGGGTACGTGAGTTCTTGTGTACATCTAGACCGATGTAGTATTGGTTATTCATGGTGAGTTTAGGTATTTTTTTATTATTGGATAGGTCTCTACGACCCAGTGTCGCAGAGATAGCCCACGGAAACCCTAAACTCACCGCCTCTACTAACCAAGGCTGAGCCTCTGAGCTTCAGCCATATAATCTCTCCTAAAAAACATGGCTCAGATTGTAAGTTGTAGCAGTTGTAGTTACTCGTTCTGTAACAAAGTTGATTTGTCTACACGATCTCGAAAGTGTGCTTGTTGTGGTTGTGGTGCTCACTTCAGGATAATTGAAGAAGGTATATATGGTTCCTCTATTGGCAGTAATCTCGAGATATACCATGTTAAGACAAGTAAGAAGGGGAGAGTAAAAGAGCAATTACTTGAAGGACATGTGAAGGTCGAGCGAGTTGGAAAATTTGATCCAGTTATAGAGGGCCTAACGGAAGAAGTTCAATATTTTGTTGAGTATCGAACGAGCCATATTTGTTGTCCAGTTTGTAGAGGATATAGTATTATTACAGCTTTTGAAGAGGGAGCTAATTGCCCTACATGTCGAGTTGTGAAATTGGATATCAAATGGTGTGAACCGTAAGGGAGAACAAGTCGAAGCTAGAAATCTTCTACCCGTGTGGCGGCCACAAGAATAGGAAGGTTTCTTATTTGGTAAGGTTTGCCTTGAAATTGTAAGTTAGATTGGGTAAAAGGTTTCAGTTCTATAACGTTATGCATAAGTATGGCACAGGAATTCGTATACGAAGACTTTCTAGAATATGAGTTGATATGTAGACTCCATTTTATTGGACCCGAATTCAAAGGTCGTCAGGCTCCATGTTTTTCTAACTACCGAGGTCAGTTTTTTTATCACTATAATGATGAAGGAACAGACTGGCTGGCTAGATACATTTTCTCCGAAGAGCCTGTAAAACCTGGTGCTACAGTATTAGCTAAAATAACTCTTGCAGGGAGAGTTTTGGATTTAGCTAAAGAGAGGGGTATGCCATGTGGAGAGCAAATGGCTATTAGAGAAGGAGCACGAATTGTTGCTATTGGGGTTATTGAAGAATCAAAGTTTGACTATAAAAACCGAGCATAATCGGGTAGGAACGGGGTTTTAGCCCGCTCCCCCCACACCTCCCCACTCATACGGGTCACGTAAGTGGCGCTTTCGACTAGACTGCATACCTCAAAGCTTTTGTATCCTCTGCATGAGTGTTTCCTGCT
>CAYUKP010000309.1:0-2203 GCA_964445335.1 uncultured Verrucomicrobiales bacterium | reverse complement strand
CCATCAGCTTCGAATTCGGTTTCATAGTTTGCGACAGAGTCGTCGCCAAGGAGAACAAGTCCGCCCCATAAGCCTTTGCTCTCAAGGTTCGGAGAAGTATCCACTAGACCATTCCCATCAACATCTATTCCATTAAGTGCCTCAAAGTAAGCAGTTGTGGTAAAGTAAATAGGTGAGTCTTGGGTGCCGTTTGCAAAGATCTTACCCGTGCGTGTGACGATGATCGCTCCGAAGTCTTCGTCCCCAGGAGTAGCGTTTACTCCGGTACTCCAGACGATGACTCCTGGTTCAATCGTGAGTTCAGCTGGTGCGCCCCCGTCCTCATCACGAATGTAAAGGGGCTTGGTGAGAATATAATCTTTACCCGCCATCCATAGAGTACGGTTTTTCACCATGAATTGCTCGGATATGGGGTCATAAGTCACCCCTGTAAGTGCTCCTCCATTGTTAACAGCATCTGACATAACATCAATTGAGTTTTCGGGAAGGTTTATAAGTGGTGTCACAACCTGCGGTGTATTAGAACTCAACTTTTCTAATACAAGTTCATAATTTACCCAATCATTTACTACAATCTCGTTACTGCTGCCTATAAGTATCTCCATTGGATCAAGGGAGTCGCCTATCACAAAGTCTCGATCAATATGCGGCCCATTCACAATCGCCTCTGTAAACTTCATCAGACACGTTTCATTCTGATCCGTAAGAACATAGAGGTAGGGTTGCTTGCCGTGCGCTGGGTCAGAGTCACTAATAGACGCATGAATAGAAAATGTCTTATATGTGTGCAAGGAACCTGAGAAAGGATGGGATCGGGTAACCTCTGACACCCCTCCTCCCGTAGCTGTAGAAACTGCCTCAAAGTTAGATTGCATGTATGCGCTTAAGGCCGTCGCACTCTCAAGAACCTGACTCCCTTGCGCAAGATCAGCATCATCTCCACTAACACGATGTAAAAGTTGCACGGTTTCTCCCGCAATCGTATCAATTGAGAACGATTGCTCCCCATTGTCATTTGTAAAAGTGTAGTCGTACGTAAGCCCAACCCCCGTAGAGACAAAGCTGAAGTATGTAATTAAAAGTGTTTTCCACATAGTCATCCTATTTTTAAAAAAAATCAAAGGTTACTTAAAGGTGAGTCCAGAGAGAGAACAGAGTCCTCAACAGAGCGTTTTACTAAAGCGAACCCAGAAACCAAAGGGAGAGTGTCAGCTGATACAAACGCCCCAGTCAAGTCTTGATAAAACCATCCTGCCCCCCCATCTTTTTGATAAAAAATACACTTACGATACACCTTATCGGCACTTGGCAAATGAATCTCGTCTGCCACTCCATACGCCATTACATCTGTAGGCGTAACAGATGAAGACAGCCCTGAGGAACCCAAAGTCATCCCTATTGGGTAGGATGAACTTAGATAATTATAAGTATCCTTTAGGAGGTAGATCGTGTTGGACATCTTCACATAACCCGAAACCACAATATCTAAGTCTTGCTCAGCCTTCCTGTAAAACATAAAGGCTTCTGTACTCAATATAGGCGTATCTGAAGCCATTTCAACTCCTGAGCTTGTTTCCTTATACCATCCAGATGGAGTAGCAGAGGTATAAAAGAATTTCTCAAAAACCCCGTCACGTCTCAGTAAAACCTCATCAGCCTGCCCCGAAGACATCGTATCAGAAACATCTAAATTCACCCTATTAGGTGAGCCAAAAAGAGAGTCTAACGTCACAGATTGACGTAAACAACACTCAACCTCTGAAAAAGCATTTAAATCCACCCCTGCAGAAATTTCATGTAGAGCCAAACCGTTATCTGACTTAACCACTGCAACAATTAAGCCCGTATACTCTCCTGACTTTAACTCCAACTGATAAGGTATATCTTCGGATAAAATTGAAAAGCCTGAAGAAGCTGCATTAGTAAATAAAGCCCCATCCCAATTCACATTACCCACGTATAAAGATTTTTGAAGCAAACGTAAACCACAAAGATTATATTGCCCACCTTTCAAGGTAAGTGTTTCATATCCAACAACAGCAGAAGCAATTCGTGTTTGAGCAAACACAAACCCAAGAAGACTAAAATTTGCAAATAAAAAACACCTAAACATGAAAATATCTTCCCAGAAAAAAGTGACTTTTTCAAATCTTATTTTCACAAAAGCATCTCGAATAAAATGCCCGTCCCTTTATTATAGTCC
>CAYUKP010000308.1:0-2203 GCA_964445335.1 uncultured Verrucomicrobiales bacterium | reverse complement strand
GCGGTTACGTCCCATTGATTGAGTTCATGAAACATTTGAGCGAGAGCCTTTCTGAACTCCATATTACCAGCGGCTGGGTCGTATTCTCCTAGCACCTCTTGGACACGCTCTGGAGAAGAAGCGATTTTTTGTAACTCCGCTTGAAAGACGGCCGTCATGTCAGGGCAATACGCTGGTTGGCCGCCTCCTAACATACAGAGGTCGGAGCTCTTATCTGCGAGTGCTGTCCCTAAGTCTTCCATTAACTCTCCAATCCCTGTGGCAACGCCAAGCGTAGTTCCGAAGGCTGAGAGAGGGTATTCTCCTTGCTGCTTTACATTATTAGACATGGGGATGGTCTAAGCAAGTTGGTATAAACTGGCAACTCGTATTTCATGTCGTGCGTGTTCTCTTGGGAGAGAGCAAAGGGAGGGGCTCAAAAAAAGACAAAATAAAAAGTGAAAACCCTTGGGCTTTATGGATATACCAAGGCATGGAGCAACAGCCCAAATTTTTACCCTGGTTTCTCAAAATCTCCCTCCCTCTTTACGTGATAGATCAGATCACAAAGTGGTGGGTCGTCTTTAACCTCCATCCCCCTTCGTTTGAGAAAGGAGTCGATCGAATTCCCGTCATTGAAGGTGTCTTCTGGATCAATCGCATCCACAATCAAGGAATGGCTTGGGGACTTGGGAATGGCAGCGTCTGGGCGCCACTGGTTTTTCCTTTTATCCTAACAGCTGCTTTACTAGGAATCCTTTACTTTTGGCGTCAGGGGGGCTTTCCGACCAAGGCTACAAGAGTTGCTGCGGCGTTAATTGTTTCAGGAATCATTGGAAACTTCACTGATCGGCTTTGTCAGGGGTTCTTCCTAGAAGAGTTTAAAGAAGCATCATTTTTAGAACGTTTTACTCAAGGGTATGTGGTGGACTTTCTAGACTTTGTGATTCCTGTCATTGATTACCACTACCCGAGCTTTAATGTCGCAGATAGTTGTATCTGCGTGGCCGCAACTCTTCTTATCTTATCCTCGCTCTTTTCTAAGGAGTATAAGGAAAAGACCAAGTGAGTCTCCTTACCCAGTCTTCTCATTCTATTGAATCTACGGTAAGGAGCAAGGCATGAGAAGAGGGAGCCTATGGAATAAGCAGGAGCTATTCCTCTTACTAACCGCTCTGTGTTGCCATTCCATATGGGGAGCAGAGACTGTAGAAACGGTAGTCTTTAGTGAAGTATCGTATGGAGCTCAGGTCTATCACCACGAGAGCCTACGTTACCCAAAAGAGGGCGAGACTCTTTCCTTCTCACGAGTGGCTTTTCTCCTCAGTTCTTTTGCTTACGAAACCGAAGATGGATCGACTCATTCTCTAGGAAAGGAGGTCTTATTCTTTCAAGCGCATTCATCACACCAACACGTCAAGCTATCGCGACCAGCGTTAGCTTCAGAAAAGCCGCAGAAAATAACGGCTCTTCATTTTAAGGTTGGTTTGCCACCCGGTCTTAATCTTGCGTCCCCATATGGCTTCGGCCCAGAAGACCCGCTCAATCCACTCATGAACAATCTTCATTGGTCGCAAGAGACGGGATATATTTTTATGGCGTTGGAGGGGATGTTTCGCTCCGAGGCGCATGACTCTTTACAAGGGTTTTCGCTCCATTATGCGCATGATCACAACCTCTTGCCTATCCGATTAGAATTATCGAAGCCCTTAGTTTCGCTTCATGCCGTCCAACTGCGGTTAGACTTGGAGCGTTTGCTTCAGGGAATCTCCTTTGAGCAGGACGGGCGTTCGACCCATTCCAAGAAGAACGATCCTCTGGCGGTGAAGCTACGGCAGAATTTGGCTCATTCTTTTAGGATTCAAAAGATTAATGGCAAGCCTCCTCAAACAGCAAAACAGGTCAAAATACTCCCTAAAAATCTGCCCAAATTTCCAAAGCACCTCACAGGATACCCCCTCAAGCTTAGTAAGCATTTTCCCCTTCCTCCGCTGCCCTCAGACAATCCGTTGATTACAACTCGGGTCTCATTAGGAAAGGAGCTGTTTCACGATCCAATCCTGTCGATCACTCGTCAAACCTCATGTGCGAGTTGTCATGAACCTCATGCCACCTTTACTCAAAACACGGCCTTATCGAAAGGGGTATTTGACCAATTAGGGGAGCGGAACTCGATGCCTCTGTTCAACCTCGCTTGGAAACCCAACTTTTTCTGGGATGGCCG
>CAYUKP010000307.1:0-2214 GCA_964445335.1 uncultured Verrucomicrobiales bacterium | reverse complement strand
AGAAGGCGACGTAGAATGTGAAAAATTAAGATACATAATTGGCTGAGGTTACGCGCAACATATAGAGGCCAAAGCTTCCGCTGGTAATAACCGAGGTGGTGCCCAGACTCTAAGGAGGTTGTTATCTTATCCATTACATGTGCGGAGAGAGGCCATTCGTAATACGATGTGTCCCAATGCTCTGGGATATGACTGGAGGGGTGCAAGGCACACAAGGCTCCTGCAATAGCTGCGGTGCTATCCGTATCACCTCCGAGCATGATGAGTTCGCTTAAGGTGTCTTGAAAGTGCCATTGGTGCTTTAAGCCTAGGTAGACAACGGCGGGAACAGTGTGGTAAGAATAGCCAGATATGCCTTGGGATGGATTCATGTGTAAGTGCTTTAATATCTCAGATGTGTCCCGTGCTCTATTATGGGGGGCATTGATACAGTTGATTAGATATTGCCACTCAGGATCATTACTTCTCTGACTACACTTCTCTAATACAGGAGAGAGATCGGTTATTCCATTGGTGAATGAGGCGGCAATTTCAACAACGAGTTCAGAGGCATAGAGTGCCTTAGGGTCGGAATGTGTGAGAGTTGTTTGAGCTTGGTTATAGAGGATGCGCTTGTTCTTGCACTTTGCGAAAATTACCCCTAAGGTTGCTGCACGCATACTAGGAGCATTCCCAGCAGAATAAACTCCTGTCTTATGTAGGGGGAATCGTAAGGATTGTAAGATGATAGACCGGAGCGTTGCGAGGCCAATCCCAGGAGGAAAAGTGGAGAGCCAAAAACATAAGCGTTGAGAAAATAGCTTCTGAAAGGTTTCTACATTACCTTGTGACTTGAGCGCTGATTCGATAAGTAGGAGGGTGTGTTCGGTGTCATCACTCCACATACCATGGCCAAAGATTAGACGTTGCTTTAGGGGAGATGACCAGCCTAGTTGAGCAATACGCAGGGGAGATAAACCTTCCATAGGAAGCCCCAAAGAGTCCCCAATTCTGGTGCCTTGAATGACGTTGAGTAGAGCGCTCATTTGGTTCGAGTTATAAGACCTCTAAAGAGGTGAAATAGAATACAGTGTAGCTGAATAATGTTACACATAAGGTAAAATGGCCAAAACGCCCAATGATAGTAGCGGGCGCTTTGGCCTTGTTCGATTTGATGGGTGATCTGGTTCATTCTTTCAGCCGTGAGAGGCCACTCCAAGTATCGCTGATCCCATGATTTAGGGATATGACTGTGAGGATGTAGTGCACAGAGTGCTCCCGCAATGGCTGCTGTTGTGTCTGTATCACCTCCTAATGAAATGAGTTCCGTTAAGGTGTTTTCGAAATGCCATTGGTGCTTTAACCCTAACGCAATAGCGACAGGAACGGTATGATACGAATAACCAGAGACTCCTTTCCTCAGGCAAATATTTAATTGATGTAAGGTTTCAGAAATGGGGCGCCCTTTGGCATGAGATTCCATGAGTATCGCAATCAATCGTTGCCATTCTGGATTCGCACTTCTTTTGGAACACTCATTTAAAACAGGAGAGATATCCGTGAGTTCATTTGTAAAAGAAGCTGCAATTTCAACGACGAGTTCGGCTGCATATAGAGCTTTTGGATCTGAATGAGTTACCGTGACTTGAGCGTGATTGTAAGCTAATCGTTTACTTGGTTCGTTTGCGAAGAGAACCCCTAAAGCGGCCGCTCTCATACTTGGGCCGTTACCTGCTGAAAAGACAGCAGATTTGCTCAAGGAGTGGCCAGTAATCCTTCGCAAAAGAGAGTGTAAAGTGGCTATTCCAATCCCTGGTGGAAGCATGGTGAGCCAAAAGCATAGTTTCTTGGAAAACACTTTTTGAAACCGATCTACATTTTGTTCCGACTCCATGACGGCCTCTATGAGGAGTAAGGTGTGCTCGGTATCATCACTCCACATGCCGTGGTCAAAAACAAACCGTTGCTGTAGTGGGGTTGTCCATCTGAGATTCGAGATCCGATGTGGAGGGAAGTCCTCCATAGGAAGTCCTATGGAATCTCCAACTCTGGTGCCTTGAATAACTTTGAGTAGAGCGCTCATTGAATGTCTGTGGAGTTTCGAACGTCTCCTCCTAGAGAGAGGATCTCTGATAGGGCTCGTTCGACATCTCCTTCCTTGATGTTGACGCCCCGACAGGCATCCGCTAGCACAATGGTTTTGAAGCCCTCAGAGATGGAGTCGATGGCGGTGAA
>CAYUKP010000306.1:0-2225 GCA_964445335.1 uncultured Verrucomicrobiales bacterium | reverse complement strand
GCCAGTCTTGGTTTAGCTATAAGCAAGATGTCTGGTCTATCACGACGAATAAGGTTGCTTGCGAATTATGGCAGGCTCCAGAGGTAGAGGGGCAGGAGACCTTCCTCCAATTTTCGATCAAGAGTGATGAGCCGAATAAAATGGCGATTCTACTAGGTAAGAAGTATGCTACCGAGATTGAATTAGCTGGGGGTGGAAAGACGGAGACCTTTATGCTCTCTCAAGCTGACTTTGAGAACAACATGGAGGAGAAGCTCGAAGCTTGGGGCGTTAAAGGGACAGAACAACTGACACTCGCTCCACATATTGCGGTAAGGTCCGCCTTTAACTTTGACGGGATCAGGAAGATTAAGCAAATGGTCAAAGGTGACCCAAATTGGAAGGGTGCTGCGCCTCAGTTTGAGGAATTAAAATGGGTCAGCAAGTAATACCATTTGAATAGTGATTCTGGCCAAATTAACAAAATTGGGTCAGGAAGTGAGGCTTCGCAAAGAAAGGGGATTGTTCGGCATCTTTTTCCTTTGATCTTTGTCGTTCAGCAAAGAAAAAATCTGCGCGAAAATTCAGCCAGTCTTACTTTTCAAATGGTATGGGAGACTTGTTAAGTGAGAGGAACTCTTTGTTGAATAGGGTTCCTCAATGAATCACATAAGGAGGAAGTGCAATTGCGCTTCTTCCCTTATTCTGATGCTCGGAGGTAAGCTCTGGCTAATCCCACGCCCATCACATGGAGGGAGCTGCCATTGTAATGGACAACGTCTAAGTAGTGTTCTGGTTCACAGAGAGCGGAGTTGTCATAGTAGATTCCGTTTTTGAGGTCCTTCATGACAGCCGCTTGAGCTCTTCGAACTTCCTCTTGGTGCTTCATCGTGGCTCGTTGAGAGTGCGAGAAGCTATTGTTGATGAAGAAGGTATTGGTAGTCTCGTAGCCTAAGGAGTCGAGGTGTGAGAACATGGACTCTACTAGGTGGCGTAGATTCTTTTCATAACTGAACGCGGCTCTTTCGCTGTTTGTATCACCCTCGCCTTGAGTCCATACGATACTCGCGATCTCGATTTTGTATCCTTGATTGGTTAATTCTGCGAGCGCTTTTGCGGTCTGTTCTTTCCAGATTTCCCAACATGGGCCAGGTTTACTAGGGTTCCATTGTGAAACGAGATTAGTTCCTCCTTCAGCGATTTTGATGATACCGTGGCGTTCATTAGTCTTTTGGGTCAGAGTTCTGGCGTAGGAGAGTTCCGCTCCCCAGCGACCGTGTTTTTCCTTCGTATGAGATTTATATTGATGGGTGCCATCATCTAGAATGCGGTAGACATCAAGTGTCTCCACACCGTCAGATTTACCACCAGTAGCTCGGGAGCCGAACTTGGTATCTACGTGGTAAAAGAAGGGGATTTTCTGATCGAGTCCAGGATTGGCTTTATACACTCCATCTTTGAATCCTCCATATCCAGACATATTGGATTGGCCAGACATGATATGGACTTTTAGAGGTTTTGACCAGAGTAGTCCTGTAGAGAGCGATAATGATATTAGTACGATTTTTGATAGGTTCATAATATTAAGGTAATTTGAACTACGAGGAGCGATCATAGGTACTATCACTTTTTCGCACATATGATACGATGCGCTCTGTTGCTAATGGAGGCTCGGAACCGTGATTGGAGAGCGTTCATGAGTGTTGATATTGTTCTGGCTTACTGCGAAAAAATTTTGACGGTTGGCAGAACTGGGCGATGTTATGGAGAAATGAACGAAGAACATGAGAGGACAATAGAAGGTGCATACTGGGACTACCTATTAGAGGAGGGAAAACAACCAGCAAGTGTCTATAGTTTTTGCAAGAAGTTGGGGATTGAGGAACGGGAGTTTTATGAAGAGTTCTCTTCTTTCGAGGCATTGGTATCTGGCTTTTGGAAAGGCTTAATCATTGAAACGCAAGAGGTGCTGGATGCAGATGAGGATTATCAAGCCTACGATTCGAGAGGTAAGTTATTGGCATTTTTCTATACGTTCTTTGAAAAGGCCTTGGCGTACCGATCGCGATTTCTGAAGGCCTTTCCGAGAAGAGAGAAGGCATTAGTGTGTCCTAGCATTCGCGGAATGAAGGAGGCCTTTGATGAATCTGCTCGCAGTCTGATGTCTGAGGTGGTGGCAGAGGGGGGGACAATGATCCCGTCGAAATTAACGGAGGAGAGCTATCGAGGAGGGTGGCCCGTGTTTC
>CAYUKP010000305.1:0-2243 GCA_964445335.1 uncultured Verrucomicrobiales bacterium | reverse complement strand
CTTTAAGAGCCTCTTTCATATAGCCAGTGATCATTCGGAAGAAGTTAAGAAAAAGTGATCAAAAGATCACTTTTCCATCATCTCAGAGCCAGTCATTTTTTTGTCGTGTAGTGTATGGTGTCGTTTACCTTTGCAGCTCTCAGATACGGTTCACGAGGGCTTGGGCTACGGCTTGGGCTCTTTCCCGAAGGGACTTGTAGGGGCTTTCGGAGAAGGCTAGGCCTTTGTCTGTAGCTTTTCGGTAGGCTGTTTTTTCAGGTAGGTGCTCACTTAAGACGAAGTATGGAGTGTGAGCGAGGTAGGCATTGGCGTCTTGGAGTTCGGCGTTGCTCTCCCCTGTTCTGGTAAAAATTATCGTGATGCGTTCGAGTGGGATTCCGCCCTTAATGAGCTCATGCGCGAGGAGGACGGTAGGTTCTAGGTCATCGAGCGAAAGGCCTGTAGGAATGATGACCATATCACTGGCTTCTGCGATTTCCTTAGTCATCTTCGAGGAATGTGGAGCTCCATCGATGATCATGAGGTCGTATTGCTCCGCATCGCTGAGTACACCTTTCATGGAAGCGTATTGCTGCACGGGGATCTCAGGGTAGATTCGATTCTGAAGGCGACGGGATGACCAACTGAAGCTGGTTCCCTGCTTGATGTCGGTGTCGGCGATTTTCACGCTCCACTTCTCGATGGCAAATTCTCGTGCTAAAAGCCTGGAGATCGTACTTTTGCACACTCCCCCTTTCTGGGAGATCAGGCCGATTATTAGAGTCATAGGTTTGAGTTAGAAATTGAGATGCGTTGGCGAGCCTACAAGGAGGCTCGCCTGTAAGATGGCGGGCAATATTTATGGCGTGCTACAATGTTTGCTAGCTGGCTTGCCAGGTTTCATTCTATCACACTGAAAGACTGGCGTGCCTGTAACTTAGCTAGCATGGATAATGGCTAGCCTGTGAACCAGAATGTTGGCGTGCCAAGTTTTCGTGTTGTGTATCTCGCCTACTAGGTGGCTAGCCTCATAACTGGCAAGGGAGATAGCAGGCTAGCTGGCTAGCCAAGTTCTAGGCTACTGGTGATGTTCCTTATAGAAATCATAGACTCTAGTGAAGAGTTCGTTGAGATTAAGATTTTCTTGTGTCGCCAAAATCTTAAACTCCTTTCGGAGGTCAGGGTGAATCTTGAGCTGCAGCCCGACGTTCGGGGTGGTGATCTTGGGAGTCTTTAGGTTGTGCTTAATCTGAGACTCTGGTGGGGGAGTACCTTTGTTACCTGTAGATTTAGACGGGGTTGGCTTACCAGACTTAGAGAGTCCATTGAGTTTAACCATGAGAAGCTGGCTAGGAGATAAAATGGCGTGCCTGATTGTTGGCTCGCATGCTCTTCATTATAGCCAAAATACTGGCTGAACAAAATTATTGTTCAAAGATATTGGATAGAAGGCAACACCAAAGAGCGGACAAAAGACCTGTCGGGGACGTCTTCATTGATATGACCACTGTAGAGAAAACGGAGCGCCTCACGCCACTGGAAAAGTTCGCTGTACTAGCTGGAGACATCGACCAAGTACGACTCAGAATCGAGTCGATTCAGGCGCAACAATCTGTTGACGACCTCCTCGAGACACTCGACATCTCGGAACTAGGGGAGAAGTTCGGAGTCTCCATGGAGACAATGAAAAAAAGACTGATCCAAGCGGGTGGAACAGTCTTCAAAATGGGCAAGAAGCACGTTATTCGTAAGGTGCGCTTTCTAGAAGTACTCGAAACTCTAGAAAGCCAATAGGAAGGTTAGCGGGAGCGCTGTTGCGTGCGCTTCAGCTCTTCATCCTCAGTCACCGTACGTTCTAGCTTCTCACGTTCTAAGTCTAGAACCACATCCATCACATTCTCCAATACATGAGAGGGAGCAGGAGTACCAAACCCTCTCACATTCTCAAGAATATCGTTTTCTGAAATTTCTTCACTCATATTGGTACTAAACGTAATTAGTTGAGGTTTCGTCCGAGAAATATTCCTTCATACGATCAACCGTCCTACGATAACTATCATTAACAGTGGACTTTGCCAAGCCTAGCCTCTCTCCGATCTCTCGAAACGTAAACCCATGACGAGCATGCATCCAAAAGATCATCCGATCTCGCTCCTCCAAAGCGACCTGTGTATGAGCGAAGAATAGATCATAGTCCACACGTGACTGGACAGCATCAAAGTCCGAAATAGGGAAGAGAGACTCAGGTGTCGTCTCCATGTTCG
>CAYUKP010000304.1:0-2243 GCA_964445335.1 uncultured Verrucomicrobiales bacterium | reverse complement strand
ACTTACTACTCCTCCCTGAGGCACGTCTAATCCAGCACACCAGACAATCGCATTGAGGACCTGCTTACGGAATTCATTATGAGTCCAGTTCTTATGGAAGTGTGCTCCTGTCACGCCCGCTCCACGTCCACCATCTTGACGCTCCTTAGCCCAGAACACAGTCAGACGCTCCTTATTCACTCCACCAATCTTCTTTAATCGTGCCGCGGCCGCTTGTTGCTTAGCGAAGAGTTGCTCATTACCATGCATCACGCTGTAGACCCTATCTGCGAGGTTAGGCTTTTCATACTTCGTGACTAACGCTGATTCGAAGTCGATATTACAGTACCATTCGTCCAGGAGCGTGTATGGCTTCACTCCATTGTTAATCGGGTGCTTATTCAGCTCCGAGCTGATCGTCCAATGAGGGTTGATCGAGAACTTATCTTTATAAACGCCCCCCGTCCATGACTTAAGGCTCCCTTCTGCTCCTGCCTCAGGATCGACCCCATAGTGCATAAACATCTGACCACAGCCCTTCTGCGCCAGCGCATCAATCAGTTCCTGATGCTCGTTCATAAAGTGCACCTTATTCCCCTTATAGTAATGCACTATCACATCCGCCTTATCGAAGACACTCTCATCTTCTGGCCAATTATTCACGACTGACACATTAACCTTATCCTTCATCGGGGATGCCTCCAAAGAATCCTTCAGGAGAAGAGCCCCAGCATAAAACTCATGTGTCCCGCTGTAATGGCGCAGGTCATCTCCAGTCAGGAAGACAACCTCCTTGGCTCCTTGTGCCAAAAGCACACTCAAAATCATCAATAGTGTAAGGTGTTTCATATTTTTTCGCTACATACTTATACTCAAATTGCGCCACACATTATAAGAACAATTGCCACCACATAACATACCATAAACATCAAACAACGTCTATCACTTCCTGCCCAAAACAAGTACGATGACGCGCTGTACCCCCGCTCGTCTCATCATCCTGGCGCACTCATTCACAGTCGCCCCTGTCGTGAAGACATCATCCACCAAGAAGACATTCGGCGGAATGTCCCCATCCTTAACCTCAAAGCAGCCCTTCACATTCTTCGCTCGCTCCGCTCTCTTAAGGCGAGCTTGATGAGGAGTAGGGAGAACCCGCTTTAGCATTTCACTATAGACTACACCTACACTCTTAGCAAAGTGCCTCGCCAGTTCTGCAGATTGGTTAAAGTACCGCTTCCGCTCACGAAAATGATGTAAGGGAACCGACGTCACCACCCATTCACTCAAATCCAGATCCATTAGCCTCTCATCAACCAACGCGCGCGCCATCAGCCGACCTAGCTGTGGAGCCAAATAAATCCCCCGAGCATACTTCAAGACATGCACGACCTCTAGTAACTGACTGTCGAGAGTAAAGGCCGCCACCGCAAAGTCGAAGTAGTACTTCACCCCTCGGCAATTGGCACATTCAGTATTACTCATTGGCTCCGACTGATGAGGCTCTGCGCACCGGAGGCAATACGGCCGCTCATGCGGAACTAACTCCCCTTCGCATTGAGCGCATAACACTTGATCTCCGCACGTTTGTTCCTGGCATAGTTCACACCAGGAGGGAAAGATCAACTCACTCGCCCGCCTCCATATCTCATAGAGCATTTCCGATCTCTCAGTTCATAGATTCAACAAAAAGAGGTGGAACACTGACCGTCCCACCTCTTATCAATATTAGCCTTATCTGGTATAATTACGCCATACGAGCCTGAGCATCAGCTTCTAGAGCCGTCCAGAGGGACTCTAGGCTAGCTGTCACTGCAGCCTTACTCGCAGCGACATCTTCTCGAGGCGCGTCTTTACCAAAGAGGTAGTACTTAATCTTTGGTTCTGTACCCGATGGACGTACCGCGAGGCGACGTCCATCTTCGAGCTCAACGATCAGCATCTTAGCACGTGGAATGAGGTCTCCCTCTTCATCATAGAAGTCCGCTGCATCATAATCTTTCACCGCAGTCACCTTCGATCCATCAACCTCCACAGGTGGATTCTCTGCATATGAAGCCACTAGAGCCGCGATCTTAGCCGCGCCTTCGGCTCCCTCCATTACAAGTGATTTCCCTTGCTCTAGATGTACCCCATATTCAGCAAAGACTTGGTCCAGCAGATCAGGCAACGTGCATCCCTGCTCCATTGCGTAAGCCACGAGCTCAGCGAACATCACTGTAGAACCATTTCCATCCTTATCGCGGACGAAGTCAGCCCCGAGG
>CAYUKP010000303.1:0-2249 GCA_964445335.1 uncultured Verrucomicrobiales bacterium | reverse complement strand
TGTACGTTTGATGCAGCTTTTGCCATGCATCTTGGTCACCCAAGTCTAGAGCACGCCCCAACAGGGTATGACTTGTATTCGCATATTCTTCTGAAGGTGCCATAGTAGATCAGTTACCTAAAGCTTCTCCTTAAGCATTCAGCATGTCAACCAGAATATCAATATGGCATCTCGTATATCGATACAATTAGCAGGGGGATTATGAAGCACCAAATTGAGAGGAAGCCCCTCTCGATTTAAAAAGTAGAAGGAACAATCTCTTTACGTCACCTTTTTCAAGGGCATCTCGCTCTTTACTCAGAGTGAATAACCCTGCACCTGAGAGTGAGATTTCGCCCCCTCCCGGCCTCTCCTCAGAAAATATTCTGAAAAAAAACGCCTCTTCTCACTTAAAATCCAAAAGAGGAAAAATCCCTTATTCCATAAAGGGTTTCAAGATTTAAAAAACTTCTCACCCTCACTACATTGAGTATTCTCACCCTTTTTTTGGGAGGGGCGTGTCCCAAATAAAGCAGAGCACCGTAAATTAGCAAACAACAGCTGATACGTCAGCTAAACCTAAAATAACAAATATGAAAACTACATTCTTATCTCTAATCCCTGTACTCGCGCTCACTTCCATCTGCTCTGCAGCTACTGTTGTTGATACATATACTACGACAAGTACTAACCTCTTCGTCACAGCAGCCACCTCACCCAATACTTCAGACACAATGATCCGTACCATCACAGCTACAGGAACCTACTCAACAGTAACAGCAACCTTTACCATTACTGGCTCTAATGACTTAACGACATCCGATAATGGAATTGGGGTGAACTCTGGAACTGGTGATGCAGTTCACCTAGATGGATCGGAAAGCTTGACGTTGTCTGCCTCTTACTCAGTAACCGCTAATACAGGTTACACTTTAATCAGCGACACTCTTGATACTGATTTTGGTAATATCACAATTCGTAATAATGACGGGTCAGCAGTCAGCTTTGATATAGACGGGACCAGCTACTCAACAACAGCTGCTGCAAATGCGTGGGCTGGTCGTTACAGTTTCAATGACGGAATCACTGACTCCAGCTTACTCATTGATAATGTAGTAGGAGACGGGATCCTTATTGATGATTTATCGTTTTCTCTGGTAGGAGGTGATGTCACGCTTGAAACCGTTACTGTTCCTGAGCCTACCTCTGCGTCTCTTTTAGGACTCGGGGCATTAAGCCTGCTATCTCGACGCAAGCGTTAATCATCAGTCCTGATCTGAACCTTCTCAACCATGAGTTACTCATGGTTTTTTTCATTCCCTTAGAGTAACAAAAAACACATCACTCACTCTAAAACAACAACCTCTAATTCTTGTCTATTACTATGCTTTATCATCTTAAAGATCTCATCCTTTGATATTGTCCCTTTTTTGATAATCACTTTTTTTAACCCAAACGTTCTCACATAGTTGGAAACCCTCACTTCCTCGACCCCTGAGACATCTAACTCCTCAATATTCATGTACTGAAACTCTATCAAGTCGAGTTTCTTTCCTTCTGTCACCTTAAGGCTTTTCAGATTTAGATAACCTAAGATATCTTCACAAGGTTCACCATGTATCGTCTTTAAACTCGAGCCATAACTCATCACCGCATTCTGCCCACGGCAAGTAATTGAGAACTCGGGATTTTGCATATTCAGAATACGTAAGACTAGAATCACGGGATCATTGGTAGGTCTTTTTATTCTAGATAAATTGTAACGTAAGGTAGAACTAGCCAGATAAGCTCCCTTTTTCTGACTAGAACTTTGTTCCCTCAGATAATACAGCATGAACTCGAATACATCACACATCTCACTTACTGAAGGCTTCTTATAAGGACCAAAGTCATATTTAGGGAACGCTCTAGCTACATCTTGACAGAGTGTAATAAATGAACCCGCCCCTTCCACATTTGCTTCGTTAATGACTTTAAAGTTGAGAGTAATAAAGTTGAGATAAAACCAATTGTACCGAATAGTGGGTTCGTCTGGATGATCTTGATACAAACGATTCGCCAGAGCTAAATTAGCATTCAGATGTTTCACTGGGTGGAGTCGCCACATCAAGTCATCCCTTCTTGCTGATGCTGTGGTCATCATATCTCGCATTAAGCTTTGGGAAAGAACCCTCCGCTCTTGGTTCTTTGCAACCACGACTCCTGCTAATTGGTCCACCTCTGAGGACTTATTCTCTACTTGCAGCGTAAGCCCAGCAATCTGGCTCTCT
>CAYUKP010000302.1:0-2250 GCA_964445335.1 uncultured Verrucomicrobiales bacterium | reverse complement strand
ATACCAATCTTGTCAGCAATATCGTTCATGGTTAACGGTTGTAACTTAGCTAATCCGTACTCTAAGAAGTCTCTCTGTTTCTCAATGATTTCTTGACCAATAGCTAAAATTGTTTCCTGTCGTTGGTCTAGAGCTTTGATAATATTCCTACCCTCTTTTATTTGCGTTCTTAAATAGGACTGCACCCCCTTATCTTTGCCATTTGATGTCATTGACTTATAAACATCATTAATCTTGATTCGGGGCAGATATTCGTTTGTCAGGCTAGCATGCCATTCGAAGTTGTCATCTCTAGAAAAGATCAGGTCAGGAACGACCACAGGATTACTTGTACCTTCATAAGAAGACCCTGGTGCTGGATCTAGTTTTGCAATATTTTTTGCGGCATCAATAACAACTTGTTCGGATGTTTTTAAGCTCTTTGCGATAGTAGAGAATTGCTTCTTAGCTAAAGACTGCAAGTGGGTTCTGACGATCTCATATTCTAACGAGTCTTGTTTAAAGGCTCTCTCAAGCTGAATCAAAAGAGATTCTTGTAGATTAGATGCACCTACACCAACAGGTTCAAATCCCTGAAGAAGGTCTCTTGCGTCTTCGACAACTTCTAAAGGGATGTCAAATATTTTGGCTGTTTTCGCAAGAGGAGTCTCTAGAAAACCTCTTTTGTCGAGGTCTCCAATAAGGATTTCTGTTGCCTGTTTCACATTTTCCAAAGCCAAACTCACACCTAATTGCTCCATAAGGTGCTGTTGCAAGGTATGAGACCCTACGATAGAACTCATCATATGCTCCCTCCGCTCTGCATCATCCTTACTAGAAGAAAGCCCTCTATTCTCTAAAATAGATAACTCCCTAAGGTCTTCATATTGTTCTTGGCTAGCTGTATCAACTTCACCGTCTTTGAAGTCTTCATCTAATTCCTGTAAAGAGACAGATTCTGTATCATCATCTAAAGTAGGGTTAAACTCGATAGCTTGTTGGATCATTTGGCTTAACTCTAATGTGTTTGCCTGCAAAATTTCCAGACTCTGACGCATTTGTGGTGCGAGAGTCTGACTTTGTGATAAATTTTGATATAACCCAGAACTTGCCATTGCTTCTTACAGATAACATCACCTGTTAACTTATTAACAGAAAAAAACGTAATATCTCTACATCTTAAGGTAGTTTTTTAGTTTTCATTCACCAATAGGCTCAGGATATGTGTAGATTTTCCCTTCATAATTCCTCAAAGTGACATGAGATTGTGTTTTTGCGACAATGTACTCAGGGTTGATCGGTATTTTTCCCCCACCTCCAGGGGCATCAATGACATATTGAGGTATTGCATAACCAGTCGTAAAGCCTCTTAGCCCCTCAATAATCTCTAAACCTTTCGATATACTCGTTCTTAAGTGTGACGACCCCTTAATAAGATCACACTGATAAAGGTAGTAGGGTTTTACTCGACACATTAAGAGTTTATGACATAAACGCATTTGCGTTTCCACATTATCATTAATCCCCTTTAACAAAACAGACTGATTCCCTAAAGGAATACCTGCATCAGAAAGCATGTCTAGCCCCCTCTTCACTTCTGATGTCAATTCTTTGGGGTGATTCGTATGTATTGAAATAAATAAGGGATGGTGTTTTTTGAGCATTTCACATAAAGACGGGGTAATCCTCTGTGGTAAAAAAATAGGAATTCGACTCCCTATTCTCAGAAACTCGATATGTGGGATTGCCCTCAACCTGGTAAGTAATTTATCAAGGACATTATCTGATAACATAAACGCATCTCCTCCAGATAAAAGAACATCTCTAACAGAAGGTGTATTTTCTAGATACTTAATCGCTGCATCCCATTGCAATTTAAGCCTCTGCTCCCCAACTCCCGATACAACTCTTGAACGAGTACAGTAGCGACAATATGCCGCACAACGATCGGTCACTAAAAAAAGTACTCTATCAGGATATCTATGAACTAAACCTGGTACGGGCATATGAGAATCTTCTCCACAAGGATCCGCTAACTCTTCAGGACTGATTGACGATTCTTTACTGTTAGGAATGACTTGGCGCCTAATCGGGCATGACGGGTCTTCAGCGTTGATTAGCGAAAAATAGTGTGGTGTTACCGCGGTAGCGAGTTTACCACTTGTTAATCTAAGCCCTTCACGTTCTTCAGAAGTAAGATTGATTCTATTTTCTAAAGATTTGAGATCGCTCACACGATTGCGCAGTTGCCATTTATAATCATTCCAATCG
>CAYUKP010000301.1:0-2259 GCA_964445335.1 uncultured Verrucomicrobiales bacterium | reverse complement strand
GACTTAAATGGTGGGTGTTGACTGCCGTTAATTCATACTCTTGCGCAAAGGTTAACACCTCTTCATAACTTAGGAGCCTAGACTCTGAGCGATCACGTATACCTATCAAGACAATGTCCGCTTTATCATATGTTACAATGTGTTCACTATTCTCCATTATTAGCTCAAAGACTAACGTATAACGTGACAAATCAACTTGGCCCAAGCCCTTGTACTTTTCAATGTAAAGCTGATGAGCGGCCTTTGTTAGATCACTTTGTAATGCGTACCTGGTAGCAAAACAAACCCTTCCTTCGTAAGAATATGCTGTCATCATCGAGCCATCGAACTTGGTCGACACCTCATACCCTTCCTCTATTGGTAGAGACTCAAACATTGTTTCAGGATGCCCTCCAAGGTTGAAAAACTTATCGAAAGGGTGTGCCAAAACGGCCTTCTCCTTCATATCCAATATCACCCCTCGACATTGCCTGTTAAAATCATTCCACAGGTTTAGGGGAATATCATCCATATAATCTAAAATCACCAATTCCCCACTTCTCTTACAATTGACACTGTTTTTACGACAGTAGGACTTTAATACCTCAAAGTCCCAATCTGTCTCTTCACTAATGATTTTTTGAATCTTCTTCATATCGATTTTTTTTACACCAAAAAACAAAACAACTAAAATGCTATTTTGAATTTATGAGATCATTTGAGGTTCTCTCGCTGTCTCCTTTACATTCTTACCTGTAGAGTGATAGATTACGGTAGATCCATGAGTAATAAGCATAAGCATCTAGACTACATTCAGGCTGTGATCACCCGTATGGGGAACAATTCCTTTTTGATTAAAGGCTGGGCCATCACGTTGACTTCAGCTCTTTTGGCATTAGGTGTAGCGCATCCTACTTCTCATATTATCCTTATTGCAAATATTGGCCTCCTTATGTTCTGGATCTTGGATGCTTTCTTTCTTGCTACGGAGCAACGCTACCGCAAGCTCTACAACAAGGTTCGAAAGATCCAAGACGACACAGCAGTGGACTTTGATATGAACCCGACGGCCTATGCCAAAGACTGCCCATGGTTCAAGGCCATGTTTACCAAGACTTTTTTTGTCTTCTATCCTGTCTTAATCGCCCTCCCTTGTGGAGCGGCTGCTCTCATCACCTCCTAACGATATTTTATAAAACCTCCTTCAGGATTGCACTGTTCCTCTCCTACTCCAGAACCACGACCTCTACCCTATGGCCTACCACACAGACGTTTTCATCAGCTACCCTCATAACGGTGGCACAAAAAAGTGGGTGCAGGAGTATTTTGCCCCTCTCTTAATTGAGAAGTTACAAGACGAATGTCTAGAGGAGCCCGAGGTCTTTCTGGATACAGAGATCCCAAACAGCACACACTGGAAGAATGTTCTCCTCGATAAGCTCAAACATTCCAAGCTCTTGCTCATGGTTTGGAGCCCGCCATACTTTCGCTCCCAATGGTGTCAAGCAGAGTGGCAAACCTTTCTGGCGCGAGAGCAGGCCATTATCACAAGCACTCAAGGTTCATGCCCTCCGACACATCTTCCTTGCCATTACAATGTGGTCTTCGCAGATGGAGATTTCTTCCCAGAAGAAGCACAAAGGCATCAAAACGAAAAGATGCATGACTATGCGCTCACGGCCCCAGCCTTTAAGGAAAGCCTCAAGTTCGTGGACTTTGAAGAGCGCGTCCGTGCTGTGGCTCAAGAAATCGCTAGGAGGCTGAACAATATCCCCCCATTTGATCCGACATGGAAAGTCTGCGACCCCGGCTCCATTTCACTCTACCCGATGCAACCCACAAACACCCAACCTTCACTCTAACGGATGAATACGAAAGCAAACCCACAAGAGGATGGCAAAGTCATCACCTTCTATTCTTATAAAGGTGGCGTTGGTCGGAGCTTTACGCTGGCCAATGTTGCCACCCAACTCGCTCTTTGGAAGAAGAAGGTGCTTTGTCTCGATTGGGATTTAGAGGCACCGGGTTTGGTCGACTTCTTCCGCGAGGGCATCCTAAAGGATCACGCTCGATCTAAACGCGGAGTCGTCGACCTCATCCATATCTACCAAACCAAGGCGCAAGCGAACCTAGAAAATGAAGAGGACTCCCTGCCTTCGATCCCTTGGCAGGACTGCGTCATCCCTGTCGAGCTAAAGCACAAGACTATTCGCAACTACGGCGGTCAGCTAGATTTCATTTCCTCTGGTCAGAACGCTCCCTTTTCCGACTATATCGAGC
>CAYUKP010000300.1:0-2278 GCA_964445335.1 uncultured Verrucomicrobiales bacterium | reverse complement strand
ATATAGTATATAGGAGTAGATGATATCGTCTTCGATTTTCATAGGTGATGGGTGCGGTAAAGTAGCCTAAAAAAATCAGTGCGGTAGTAGGGTTTCCTGATAGTGTAAAAGAGAAATACCCGGCTTCACTCAAAACCTTCGTTGAAAAGTGAATTTCCTAGCTGAGAATCTTTAGAACACCTTGTCACGGGGGGACTTATTAAAATTTCTGAACTTTGGGACACTTTAGCAGGCTTTACCTGAAACCGCCTTGCGAAAGGAGACTAACGCCCCTATTCTTCTTTTTCTTCACGGTCTGCGGGGTCCATTGGCTTACGCTTAGCGATACCTCGCAAGAGGTGTCCAAAAATATCAGCTCCAGTGAGAATACGTTTTTCTTTGCTACCCCAGAACAGAACGACATCTTGATCTACCACATTATCACTCTGATCATCAGCTTCGACAATAAAGCTTCCCAAAACTGAGTCTAAAGTCACGTTCGGATCATTTGTAATAATGGGACGATAACAGAAGCGATAAATATCAGTATCGTCTCCGTGAATAACGTAACGGGCTAAAAACTCAATCGTATCTAATACAATGAGAGGATTATTCTCTTCATCCACAATGATACGCCACATGGAAGGCTTAACCTTTAGTGAATCTAAAAACTTCTGACCTTTTTCTGTTTTAAGTGATGGAAACTCAGGGAGATCCATCTTGGTAGGGAATTGGAGAATAGTCTGAGGGTTAATAACGGTCCCTTCTAGAGAAACCTTACGATCATCTAATGCGAGGAAGTTTAGAGCCCCAATCCCTTCATTTGCACTAATTTCACTTTCATCCTCTTTGATATGCTTTTCTAAAATAATTTCAATATCTCTTTCTCTAAAGAACGAAGGGCCTTCAGGACCAATCCAGCCATCCAGAATTAAAGCACACGGTTTCGCTAGGGGAAACAATAAGACTTGGTAAACTTTTATTACAGGAATAAGCTTTGCTCCTACACGAAGCGCGTTACGAGAGAAGTAGGCTTGAGGAATAATCTCCCCAAAAAATGTAATCCCCACTGTGGAGAAGATAAAGCCACCTATACCAGCTAAGACACTCTCAGATAATAAGGCGAGTAAGACGTTTACTGAAACATTCCCCCACAGAATAGTACAAAGCAGTAAGTTTGAATCCTTACGTAATTTTAATATCTTTGAGGCTTGGCTATGTCCCTTTTCGGCTTCTGCCTCCAGACGCATACGCCCTAGAGAGAAAAGCGCTAAGTTAAGCCCCGAAAACATTGCCGATTGCGATAAACAAACGACAATTCCAATCCACATCCAAATTGTTTCCATAATGAAACACTCCAATTATACAAAGACCATCTTCATATGAATATAGAGTGTAGAATAATTAATAGCCTCTTGTTAAGCTGTTAGGAAAGACAAATCAATCTCTATTGTTAACCTTTTTTCATGACCTCTATGAAATGACGTAACGCCTCGACTTGTCACCACAACAGAGAACCATTTCTAGAGCTTTACCATAGAGAGTCAGCCCCTGAGGAGGTCTTATTTGATATATCATCATCTGTCCAACGTTCTTTATCTGGGCCAGATGAAATAATATCAAACTGCTGTCTCGAAACCTCATGAAAGTAATAAGGAGTACCCCAATTATCAACTAACTTGCCATCTTGTATTGCATTACTTTCAGGGGAAAGGAAGGCCAAATCTAGAGGGTTATCGCCTAAGAGTTGTTTTACGATCTTAGCATTACTTGCTCCTGCAGGGTTCTCTGAAAATGTCCTCTCATAGTGTGTAAGAATCTGCTCTATTAAATCAATTCTCTCTCTAGCACTCCTCGGACTAACATCGTTAGGTTTTGAAAACAGTAAACTTGTTGTAATAGATTCAGAATGAGTATTTTTAACCACAGGGCGCTCTTCCACGGGAGGAGCCAAAGTTTGTATTTCATTTAATTGAGCCTCCACCTCAGGACTTTCTATACCCTCGTTAGAGGTTAAGGCGGGGAGCTCAGACGACATTTCAGCTGAAACATCCTCAGAGTCTGATCGTTTGTTGCTGAAACGTTGAATTACTAGCAACACTGCACATATAATAATGCAAGTTCGCAAAATTGGTCGAATTTGTTCATTCTTCATTAACTGTTTTATAAATTACGTTTTATTTCAGCTCATGTAAAGCTCATTTTTTCTACAGAACGCTTAATTTATTGTTAGAATATGTATTTTTCATAAAATATCAACCTTACACAATAAGCCCTCTTGACTTAGTGTGTTTAAAAC
>CAYUKP010000299.1:0-2324 GCA_964445335.1 uncultured Verrucomicrobiales bacterium | reverse complement strand
TAGTTTGGGGCTTGCTGAAGAGTGTCAGATAGAGGCATGTCATCTGCACAATCTTCCTAAATTAATTGTGGATTTTAAATTAGAGTTATTGGATTATTACTTTAATGTGGAACGAGTTTCTTATCTGAACTCTTTGAAAGATGAAGACACCAAGCTCAATGCAGAATCAATGTATAAACATCATTGGCAAATTATTGAAAATGCTCTGAATTCTCAATAACTAACAGTGGAATAGGCGGAGTCCCGCCTTTTATCAAATCTTTTCTGGCATTGGTCAAATCCAAGATGTGCACCAGCGGTGCCATCTACAGAAGTTCTAAGTGACACTGCTAGGAGTGTATCATAGCACGCTATACCTGTAAGATATGATTCTTTACTTCCGAAAGCCTAATTATTTTACCTCCCTTGAATGGTTATGAAGCCTTCACTACAACACACTTTGCCATTTTGTCATGCAAAGTTTGGCTTTTCTTAGTCCACAGCATCATAAAGTAGCCTAGACACATAATAAGTGAAGAAAGGGTCTTCCCAAAATATCTCCCTGTAGCTCGACCAAAGCTTATTTTATCCCCGTATTCGTCTGCCACTTTAATTTTTAGTAATTGCTTTCCAAAGGATGCTTGCTTCCCCGAGGATTCAAGTAAGGCATGGTAAAGCCAACCTCCCAGAGTTCCCATAATATAGCCTCCAGCTTCAGCCCCTGCGACATCTCCAGTACTTAATCCTATTAGAGCACCTAGTACCCCTCCCGTAATTATGCCCATTAGACCAGTTATCAAGCTGTCTATAATGGATGCCCCAAATCTTTGCCAAAACGTGGCTGGAGATAAGATTTCTGGTTGTAAACCTTGATGGATCTGGCTCACATCAAGTGTATGAGAGGGTTCTTCATGCATGTCTTAGAAACTGAGGGCTGAACAAAATAAGACAAGGATTAAAGGCTCAAAAAGACCTTATTTTCTAGGTTTCTACACATCTGCGTACAGGGCATTCATTGAAATGTGAATTTTTGAGGTTAAAAAAGCAATTTTATTCAACATTTCATGAGTTAGGGGGTGGGAAAAGAAAAATTAGCTAGCTATTGTGAAAGGGGGAGATGTTCATTTGTTAAGCTACGCCTCTGGTAGATTTGCTTATAAAAGCGCCTTTCTTATCGTTGCTTTTGTTAGGGGGAGATTAACCCAGCCCTACGTTTCACTGCGAGCTGGGCTGGTATCCGTCGCACCGTTGGTGCTTTTACCCAAAAGCTCCTTAAGTAGGGCCTTAAGAGAAACGGCTCTTTTTAAATCTAGTTAGGAGCCATTAGGAGGGGGTAGGAGCACATATCTAGAATGTATGTCTCCCACCAGAAAAAAACGCATCTGGGGTTTTTTTTGACACTTTGTATTTTTTGGGGCAGTCACGGAATGTTGAAATTTCATTCAAAAAATTCCCTTTTCCATGACAGACATGCACGAAGATGTCTTATAAATAACGAGCGGGGTAGTAAGTCTCAGTTATTGTCTTAGGCCGTCTGCTTTGTAGTTATTTGTGGGATCTTCATCTACGATTTGGCCATTGTGAGTGAAAACTCCTGAACCACTAAGAGATCTTCGGTAAAGGCGTATCCCTTCGGGTTTATTTTTAGTGCCTCTCCAATCAACTAAATCGCTATTTCTATTTCCATCAGCTCTAGAGTGGTTATCATTTTGGCTGACTGCAAGGATACTATACTGGCTACTCACGCTTTCTCTGTAACGATTTCTTAGGTGGAAAAAGTCAAAGTTTCCTCCTTCTTTTTTAGAAATAGACCAAGCACATTTGCTATCATTCCAGGCTTGAGAAAAAGTTTTATTGTGTTTGTAAATTCTCTTATTACCGGGATTGCATCTGAGAAGTTTATCTGAGAGGTCGTGAATGATATACCATTTTGAATTGGCAGCTCTAAAGTGCAGTTTATAAACACTGGCACCGCTTTCGCTTGCAGAGAATTTCTGAATATTATCTGAGCTATCATGCTTTAGGTACTTATTATCTTTATCATTCCAGATGGCAGCTCCTTGGCCTGAATAAATATAGTCGGCGCTTCTGGCCATCATAGATGAAATGAACAGACAAATCATAAAATATGTAATTCTCATAACCCGTTGAAAATAGTGTTTTCAGAAGGATGGGGCAAGATTTTTCTTGTTGGGAATTTTTGTTTTTATTAAAATTAACCCCTTTTTTTATGTTGGTGTGTTATTTTTTGAAGTATTTGACATATTGTGTTTTTTTTGGAGGGTTCTAAAGCTACTCCAGCGATTTTTTATTACGTGTTAATTGAAGTCTATAGTTGGGTAGTA
>CAYUKP010000298.1:0-2329 GCA_964445335.1 uncultured Verrucomicrobiales bacterium | reverse complement strand
TTGTTTCTGTATAGGCTTCTTGATCTGTAGGGTAGATGCTTAGTTCATTTCTTTTGAAGAGGGTGGCAATATGTAGGCTTCCATCGGGAAGGGATTTGCTGTCTCTTAGGTAAAAAAAGTAATTGCCGCTTATGGTGTTGGCTATGCCTGCTTGGCTGGCGATGATCTTTTGATAGATAAGCTTTTGGCTTTCTCCATCGTATTTCATGACGTTTAGTTGTTTTTGCCAGCTACTTACTTGGGTGATACTGTCTATGATTTCATGAGCTTGTATTTGACTGAGAATTGGGTTGTCTTGATCATCAATTGACAAAGATATTTGGCTGTGTGGGCGATCATCTGCTAAAAAGTAGTACTGGTCATTAGTGATGGTCCACAGTATTTCTCCTGTCTCTGCATTTATTTTATGGACTTGGCTGTAGTAGGCTCCTCCTACTTCTGGATTGGCGGAGGCGGTTGCCCAATAGAGGTTGCCTTTGCTGTCTTCTACGACTGTTCCTCCGAATAGGGCGTCGATGTTTACTCTCCATTGGATGTCTCCGTTTTCTGCATTGAATTTATAAAGCAGTGCTGAATAATAGTTTCTTGGAATATCTAAGTCAACGAGATCTCTAACGTTCCCACGGGCATGACCACTAGCAATGACGGCGTCTTGGGTGGTGAGTACTGAGGTGATGGATGAGGCTCTAAAGGTGGGAAGTTCGAAGTGCCATTTGGCAGTACCTGATGGATTGAAGGCGATGAGGAAGCCGTTGTTTGAATTGGGATGGCTTACGATATTCAAATCGAAGAGGTAGCAGTTATTTTTAATGAATCCTGCGGTGGCACAATTGCTGCCTTTACAGTCTATGCTTATTGCCCAGCCTAAGCCTCCTTGATTGTTGTGTTCTTCCCATATGGTTTGACCATTTTGGGTATATTTAACATAGGGACTTAGGAGTTTGCTTTCGGTGCTGAGTAGTTTTCCGCAAGAGATGTTTTGTGCGTGGCTTTTTGTACTATTACTAATGTAGAAAATGCTTATGAGTAGGGTACTGAGTATGTACCTTAGGGAATGCCTATGGGTGTTCATGCTGGTAGTTTTTAAGTCAGTTTAATTATAAAATTCTGAACAATTATATAGCTTAATGTTTGTTTTCACAAAACATTCTAGATAAAAAAATAGGATTATTTGATATTTATAATTTTATCTTGAAATAGTACAATGTTGGAGGTTGAAAGTTGAAGGTTGGAAGGTTGAAGGTTTACGATTGACAATTTACTGTGGACTGTGGACTTGACTTGTCTATTGACTATCGACTATGGACTGTGGACTATCGACTATTAAACGACTCTTCACTTTGTCATTCTGACGGTAGGAGAAATCTAGAACAATATTATTCTTTTAGCTCGTTGCCTTTTATAAAGTTGATAAATGCTTTACGTTCAGACTTATGATTAATTAAACTTTTAATAATCTTAAAGTATCGTTTCAAAGTTAATTTCTCAGCTTGATACTCAGTTATTATCGGTTCAGATTCGTTAGCTAAAGACGGTTTATTAGAATTTTCTTTAAACGTATAAGGTCTCACTTCACCATTACCTACTTTTATTCCGTACTTCTTTTCTAACTGCTCATTAGATTGCTCAAAGTTTTTTAAAGCCGCCTTTTTCTTCCCTGCTTTTTCAAGCAGTAAGCCAAGGTTGTTGTAAGCTATTTCATCACTAGGATCAAGTTCTATCGCTTTTTCATAATCACTTCTAGCCCCTTCATCATCTTGCATTTTATCTTTTACATATGCTCGACAAGAATAGCGATAAGGGTTGTTTGGCTCTAATGAAACAGCAGTATTCATATCTTCCAAAGAGGCATCCATATATTTCATATGCAGATAGGTAACGCCACGTTCAGAAAAAACATTAGCATCATTGGGAACAAGATTAATCAGTTTATCAAAATCTTTTAATGCTTCATTATAGTTCGATAATTTGCGTAAAACAACTCCTCTCATTAATACTGCTTCTAAATGAAATTCATCTCTATTCAATAAATCATTTAGTGTTAACAAAGTATCTTCAAATTTTCCTTGATTAAAATCTTCCTTCGCTTTATCAAATAATTTCGTTTCCATCATACTTTATAAACAATGTATCCAAAAGAAGGTTCTCCTATACTCACAAACCTATTATAATAAACTTCTATTATCTATTTGTAAATAAGCTGGTTTTTGTATATATAAACTCTTTTTTCCTGCTGATTTTTAGTTAGCTTTGTGCCCTCAAAGTTAATAGATTTATGATTACTGTTGATAACCTTTCGCTTCGATTCGGCAAAAGAACATTATTTGAA
>CAYUKP010000297.1:0-2331 GCA_964445335.1 uncultured Verrucomicrobiales bacterium | reverse complement strand
AAAGCTGTTTTGTGGTGATGAGGAGCAAGAATACGAGGGCGACGCATACCTTAAACTACATAACTGAGTATATAAATCAAGTTATTTCGCATAGAGGGACAGGCATTTTTTATTGTCGCATTTTTTATTCGTCTCCTTAAAAAAGCAGAAACGCCATTGGACATGGCTTTCTTATTTTTAAGGAGAGTCTGCGCTTTATAACTTTTTTAAGATGGCACGCTACTTTATGCTGTTTTTATGGACACAAAACACCAGATTCATCACCTTCTTAATACTGTTGAAGCAAAGCATGACGTGTCAGTTCTGTATGCCTGTGAATCAGGAAGTAGAGCTTGGGGGGTTGCCTCTCCTAATAGCGATTTTGACATTCGATTTCTTTATCGCTCACCACAAGATATATACTTGAGTGTATTTGAGCACAAGGATACGATAGAGATTCCTATTAAAGACGATCTTGACCCTGGAGGATGGGATATCAAGAAAGCCCTAGGTCTTTTAGCCAAATCAAACGGAGCACTTATTGAATGGTTACACTCTCCAATCGTGTATTCTGTCCAAGAAAGTTTTCGAGAGCACTGGCAAAAATTAAGCCTAGAAATTCTCAACCCAAGCCATCTTATTAACCATTACAAAGGGCTCGCTTTTCAAATCCAAAAAAGAAAACTCAGTACTGAACATCCTTCTGCAAAAGGATACCTCTACGCCTGTCGTGCTCTCTTAGCAGCTCAATGGGTCAAGGATCAACGAACTCCACCTCCTGTTCCTTTCATTGATTTACTAGAAATTGCACAGCCTTCCTTAAAAGCAATTTTACAAGAAACGGTTGAATGGAAAGCAACCTCAGATGAAGTCGCCAGTAGAGGACGCATTCCCGAACTCGAAACGTTTATTAACACACAACTTTCATCTCCCACTGAATCACTCTCCCACCTTGCTCCAGAAACGGCCTTCATTCAGGCAACTCTTGATGAAGAGTTCAAAAGACTTATCAAATGACTACTCTACTCAAAAAATCAGATTTAAGCCTAGATCGTATTCGGCAGAAAGACCTCCTCTTCTTAGACGCGATCAGTGGCAGCCACGCTTACGGAACAAACACCGCCGATTCTGATGAAGACTTTCGTGGCGTGTTTTCCTTACCAGCATCCTTTCATATGGGAATGGAGCACATTGACCAAATTTCAGACAAGAAAGAAGATCAGCAATTTTTTGAACTCACCCGCTTCTTTAGCCTTCTCCATAAAAACAACCCTACGGCACTAGAACTCCTCTTCACCCCAGAAGAATGCATTTGCTATAAAAATCCAGCCTTTGACCTCATCCCAAAGGACTTCTTTCTTTCCAAGCTCTGTGAACAAAGCTTTGCTGGTTATGCCGTCGCTCAAATTAAAAAAGCACGAGGTCTCAATAAGAAAATCGTAAACCCTGAACCTAAAGAACGCAGACATCTACGTGACTTTTGCTACATCTTAGAGGGGCAAGGAAGTAAACCTCTATATGAATGGCTCACCTCAAACCACATCCGCGAAGAAGAATGTGGATTAGTAGCCGTAAATCATGCCCTTGGTACATACGCCCTCTTTAGAGATAAAAATATGCAATATCGAGGGATCTTTTCTAAGAAGGATGATGCCGCTATTCTATGTAGTAGCGTCCCCTTAGAAGCTGAACCCATCGCCTGGATGACCTGTAACCAAGATGCCTTTAAAAGACACTGTAAAGCTCACCGTGAATACTGGGACTGGGTCTCTAAGAGGAATGAAAGCCGCTACCAAACCAACGCTTCTCATGGACGAGGGTATGACTCTAAAAATATGATGCATACTTTACGCCTTTTAGAAATGGCGATTGAAATTGCGACTCAACGCACCATAAATGTCCGTCGCCCTAATGCAGATTGGCTACTAAGCATCAAATCAGGTCATTTTACCTATGAAGAACTCCTCACCCTTGCTGAAGAAAAGTTAGAGCATGTGAAATCAGCCTTTGAAATAAGCAATTTACCCGCAGAACCAAACTTTAACACCACCAACAAGCTCCTCGCTAAGATTAGAGACGCGTTATAAATTATAGGAATTAAACCTTCTCTCGTCCCTCAACAGACGCACTACTCTGGAAAGGAGAACGCTTATTCACTTAAATTAAGTCTAACAGTGATACATAAAAGCCTATAAGAAGTAAGGTCTTATCGTCCGAACTTTTTTCCAATAGCCTCAATAAGAAAAGGAAAGCGTCTTTCTCCAAGAATAACAGCCTTCTTTAAAAAACAGATTGGGACTGTTGAAATTAGGCTCAAAGGAGAAGTTTGAATAGCTAGAGAAGGTCACCTCC
>CAYUKP010000296.1:0-2340 GCA_964445335.1 uncultured Verrucomicrobiales bacterium | reverse complement strand
AGAAGGTCGACTTGGTTTATATTGAGCGGTTTCGTATATGTTGTTAAGGCCACAGGTTTGAATATCTCGAATTTTGGTCGTTTGCCTAGATATTTAAGTATTTTTTTGTGGTGTCCGAGGAGAGCTGTTTTACCGTGGAGTTTCCCATTCTTTATGAAGCCAGATTACCTTACCTCACCTTTAGACGACCTTGAGTCGTTTCAGCTGTCCCTAGTTTCATGGTTTAAAGAAGTAGCAGAGCCCTATGCATGGAGGGGCACGCAAGATCCTTATGAAATCTTAGTGTCGGAGGTTATGCTACAACAGACGACGATTCAGGCGGTTGTGGAGAACAGACGGTATGAGAAGTTTTTAGAACAGTTTCCGACAGCTCAAGAATTGGCTACAGCTTCTGAGCAGGAAATCCTAAGTGCATGGGAAGGTCTGGGGTATTATAATCGCGTTCGTAATCTCCAAAAGACTGCTCGTGTAGTGACGAGTGAGTACGGAGGGGTGTTTCCCGAAACCTTAGAAGGGCTCCAACGTCTTGCGGGAATTGGGCCTTATACAAGTGCTGCGGTTGCTTCGTTTGCTTACAATCTGCCCGCACCTTTAGTTGATGCGAATGTTTCAAGGGTATTTTCGAGACTTTTTGATCAGGAGGCGCCAATTGATGATTATAAAGGACAGAAGTGGTGCTGGGGAGTGGCTAAGGAGTTGGTGTCACAGTCGGATCCGAGACTTTACAATGCAGCCTTAATGGAATTGGGGCAAAAAGTTTGCCGCAATACCAAAGTTCATTGTCAAGAATGTCCCATTCATATGTATTGCCGGACGCGCGATCCATTGAAGCTTCCTGTAAAAAAGCCTAAAAAAGCTACGGAGTTTATAGTCGAACATGTGCTGTATTATACGAGAAATGCGCGACAAGAATTGTTATTGGAACAGGAAAAGAGTTCTCGTAGGAAGGGAATGTGGTTGTTGCCTCAGATTGATAAGTCTGAAGCACAAAACTTCACTCTGTTGAATACTTCGACTTATGGGATCACTCATTATAAAGTGACTTTGAATGTCTATGAGGGTGATAATGAAATTCCTGTGGCAAAAGACGGCCAAGAATGGGTTAGAATAGCAGATGTTGTTCATTATCCAATGCCTTCACCATACCGGAAAGTTGTGGAAAAACTTTTGCAATCCTTACTGTAAAGTCAGTTTAGGATAGAACTCTGCTGCGGTGTCTGGATCCTTCGCTGCAAACAAAAGAGCTAGAACGCAGGCACGAGCAGACGTATCACCGCCCATAAGTGCATTGATATCCAAGCATTCATTGAATGAGTTACCATGGTGGATTGCTAAGTATATAGTAAGGGGGAGTGCGTTTTCCAGAGAGCAGGCTTGGCCATATTCTAGAGCGGTTTCAAGCGCCATTTCAGGCGTTTTATTAAATGCTTCTTTTATCATTAGGATGGGGCTCTTAGGGAGGTGCTGAAAGTCTGCAAATGATGACGCAGCCTGTAATGCGGTTGCGAAGTCTGAGCCTTTTTCTATTTCTTGAACTGTAAGGATAATGAAAAGAATGGCATCATTGATCATAGGGGAGCCATGAGTGAGGTTTGCTTGGCTCGTTGCATCAGTTAACCAATCTTTAGAATTATCGAGAATGGGAGCGATTCTCGCAAGCACGGCGAATTCATTGGAGTCCGAAGGTGTTTTGGCATCTGAAGCTAAGGTCGTCTTTGTAGCGCTATCGATATATCCGTCATAAGAGGACATCTTCTCTATCCACCAAGCTCTCCATTGCTCTAGAGAGTATGTACCATTATTGGCTTCTAGGCATTGATGAAGAAAGAGGGTTTGATCTCCAATGTGTGTGAACTGCCCTGCGACTCTATTGGGGTGGTAAGGACTATTTGGGGAGGTGAATTCGGTGAGGCCTTTAGAATAAAGTGTGGCTAACTTTGCTTGATCATAAACCCAGTGAGATCCTAAATTTAAGGCGTCTGCCACCAGAACTGTTTTTGTGAACTTTTCCATTAAAGGGCGGTATAAGAAACTCTTCTTATAAGCTCAACCTTATTCCCACGACCACCAATAGGTATCAGATGAGATATAACCGTGGTGGTTGATTTTTATTCCTTCAGCAGTCAAAAGCTCATACTTGGAGCCTTGTGCAGATGTTACTCCTAGGTATCCGCCAATAAACCCTGTTTTCTGAATGACACGATGACATGGGATTTGAGGCGGAGACGGGTTCCTCTTCAGAGCTTGACCCACTGCTTGAGGGCTTCGGCATGCGACGTAACGTGCTAGAGTATCATAAGAAACCACCTTTCCTTTAGGTATTTGAGAGGTGGCCTCATA
>CAYUKP010000295.1:0-2354 GCA_964445335.1 uncultured Verrucomicrobiales bacterium | reverse complement strand
GATTTAAGTAATTATGAGTAGTAGTACAGATGAAATCATAGATGTTGTTGATCTTACCAAAGAAGAAATACTTAATGACTTAGCATTATGTATTGAGAGTAGAGAAATGAGCCTTTTAGGAAGAAAAGAGGTGTTCATGGGAAGGGCTAAATTTGGTATTTTTGGTGATGGAAAAGAGCTTCCACAGGTAGTAGCAGCACGTTTTTTTAATGATGGAGATATAAGATCAGGTTATTATAGAGATCAAACATTCATGTTTGCTACAGGAATGATGACTCCACAACAACTTTTTGCACAATTATATGCTGATCCAAGTTTAGAGAGAGAACCTGTTTCAGCAGGAAGGTTAATGACGGGGCATTTTGGAAGTCAAATGCTGAATGAAGATGGTTCGTTTAAGCAGCTTACAAAAGAAAAACATTCAACAACAGATGTTTCTCCTACTGCCTCTCAGATGCCTAGGGCTTTGGGGGTGGCTTATGCATCTAAATTATATAGAAATGTAGGGGTGTTGAAGGATAGTCAACATTTTTCGAACAATGGTAATGAAGTTTCATGGGCAATGATAGGGAATGCTTCTACTTCTGAAGGTATGTTTTTTGAAACAATAAATGCTGCAGGAGTATTACAAGTACCCTTATTAGTGTCAATTTGGGACGATGGATACGGGATTTCTGTTCCAGCCGAATTACAAACCACTAAAGGCGATATTTCTGCGATTCTCACTGGTTTTCTTCGAGATGATAAAGGAGAGGGGCTTGAAATTATAAAAGTAAGAGGTTGGAATTACCCAGAGCTTATTAGAGCTTATAAAGAAGCTTCGGTTTTATGTAGAGAAAAACATATTCCTGTCATCGTTCATGTGGATGAGGTAACCCAGCCTCAAGGTCATTCTACTTCAGGTTCACATGAGCGTTACAAACCAAAAGATCGCTTAGAATGGGAAAAAGAATATGACTGCATTGTCAAGATGAAAAAATGGATTCTTTCAGAAGGAATTGCTTCTGAAGAGGAGATTGAGCAAGTAGATAAAGAGTCAAGAAGGTTAGCTAAAGAAGCTCGTAATAGGGCATGGAGTGACTTTCAGGCTGATATAAAAACAGATATGGAAGAGCTAAGTACTTTAATTAGTAATCTTGCTTCTAACTCATCTGTAGGGTCTGAGCTAATGACGTTGGTAGATGAAATGAAGTCTATTCAATATCCATTAAGGAGTCATATAGTACGTCCATCAAAATTAGCGCTTCGATTAACCTATCATGAAAAATCTCCTGAAAAAGAAAAGTTGTTGGCTTGGCATAATCAGGAAAAAGAAAAAAATCACACTAGGTATAGTTCTCTTTTATATAGTAATACTGATGAAGCAGTTATAAAAGTAAAAGGCACACCTGCTGTTTATACTGATGAGTCAGAAATTGTTGATGGACGTGTAATACTACAACGCTTTTTCGATATTGTTTTGTCAAGAGATCCGCGTGTATTTGCCATAGGAGAAGATGTAGGGAAAATAGGAGATGTTAACCAAGGTTTTGCAGGTCTTCAGGAAAAACATGGTGAGTTAAGAGTTACAGATACTGGTATAAGAGAATGCACAATAATAGGTCAAGCAATAGGAGCTTCAATGCGAGGTTTAAGACCTATTGCTGAGATTCAGTATCTGGATTATATCATGTATGCTATACAAATTATTACAGATGATCTTGCTACAGTACGATATCGTTCGTTTGGAAAACAGAAAGCTCCAGTTATTATTAGAACAAGAGGGCATCGTTTAGAAGGTGTATGGCATTCAGGTTCACCTACAGGTGCTATTCTAAATATGGTGAGAGGAGTCTATGTTTGTGTACCAAGAAATATGACTCAGGCAGCAGGAATTTATAATACTCTACTTAAAGGTGATGATCCTGCAATTGTTATTGAATGTTTAAATGGTTATCGACTGAAAGAAAAAGTTCCTGACAATTTGGGAGAGTTTTGTGTACAATTAGGAGTTCCTGATGTCCTAAGGGAAGGAACAGACATTACCATAGTTACTTATGGTTCCATGTGCCGCATTGTACTAGATGCCGTTAATGAATTAGAAAGTGTAGGGATTTCTTGCGAAGTTATTGATATACAGACACTTGTACCTTTTGATGTAAATCATAGAATTGTTGAGTCTCTGAAAAAAACAAACCGGATTTTATTTGCTGATGAAGATGTGCCTGGGGGAGCGACAGCATTTATGATGCAACAAGTACTAGAGGATCAAGGAGGATACTATCACTTAGATTCTAAGCCAAAGGGTATTCATTCGTGGGATAATAGACCAGCATATGAAGATGGAGATTATTTTAGTAAGCACAATGCTGAAG
>CAYUKP010000294.1:0-2363 GCA_964445335.1 uncultured Verrucomicrobiales bacterium | reverse complement strand
CGAATAGTCCTGTTGGCGTTTTTCTAGGAATCCGTCGCGACCTTCTTGGGCTTCTGCGGTGCCATCAATACGGACGTCATAATAAGTGTCATCAAGAATAAGGTATTAGATGTCAGGAAGCGGTCTTGTTCGCCACTTATTAAACTCTTCATCAAGGGTTTTGTTGAGATTGGAAACTTGAGTAGAGGAGACCTCAAACCCACAAAGCTCCTCCATGACATTGGAGACTTTCCGTGTGCTTACGCCATTGATATACATGGTAGCGATGGCAGATTTAAGAGCTCTATCACTGCGAGACCCTTTCTCTAGAAGAGAGGTTCTAAAAGGGGCGTCACTGTCATGCACTTGAGGCACAGAGAGTTCTAAAGCCCCCATAGCTGTTTGGAATGTTCGGGGTTTAAACCCGTTGGCAAATCCGTTACGCTCCTGAGCATCTCTTTGATAGGGAGAAGCATTGAGATGTTGTTGACGTTCAAGTAGCATAGCAGTGTTCATAAGAGTTTGAGCAACAGTTTTTAGACCGTCACTGAGACCTTGGTTAAGAAGAGTGTTGATGAGTTCTTGGCTTAGTGTATCGTTGTATTGTTCGTTCATGAGAGGGTTAGTGAATTTTGTGGTTAAAATAATCTAATACCCATGAACGGCGTTTCGTTACAATGCTCGGCTTCGCTCCGGGACGGCTGCGTCGCCCCTACATTTCGCCAAGTATTGCAACGAAGGTTTTAGGAAGAACCGAGTATTTCACTTTTACAGATAATCTTTTACACTACCTTCTACGGTCTTAATTAGACGAGTTCTTAACAAAAAAATATGATAAGACTCCTAAAGTGCATATGATATAGAGAGATCTAATAGTCCACAGATAGCGATTATCCCAAGTAACTGTTAGGTAGGCTTGGGTGCGTGAAGCATTTGTCATAAGGTCATAGGTATAAACATGATTCCACTTATAGAAGAGTCTCCTAAATTTTCCTTCTGAGAAAAACTTCGCATTTATTAATGGGTTTGGGCATGTTTTAAAGTCTAACCAAGGAGTGTAGTCCCGGCTTCCCTCTTTAAAAGACAAAGAATTAATAAGGTCTTCTATCTTAGCTGATGGAGCCTCGAAATAATAAAGGTCTTTTTCAGATAGAATGCCGCAGTCTTGTAGCTCTGAATGAAAATTCATTGCATTTTGAGGAAGCACCTTTTTTTGAATATATTTCAACCGACTGCTGGAACTCGGAGGCGTTACAATAAGTCCACAAATTATCACAAGTAATAGTAGTCCTACAGGAGGAGCCAGAATCCACCGTCTTACACGGGAAGGCTCCCACCGCTTTAAAAAACACAGCCTATAGTAACAAATAATACTCCAAGGGAAAAACGTGAATCCCCAAAATACTCCAGCAAATACAAAATAAAAAGATAAGCTATGGTGACGTGTGCACCAAAGAGCGTTTTCAACGACCTCGAAATTGATATAATAAAGTAAAACGGTCAAACTTAATGACCAGAGTAGACTCCACCAAAAACTTAAATCAGACTCATTGCTATCAATTTTATCATTCATTTGCGTTTAAGAAAATAACTGTATAGTAAATCACGCCGCCCCTTGTTGTAGTTTGAAAGAGCCTTATCTTCCTGTTTCATCAATAATGGTAAGGGAACTTCGAATAGTCCTGTTGGCGTTTTTCTAGGAATCCGTCGCGACCTTCTTGGGCTTCTTCGGTGCCGTAGGCGAGGCGGGTGGCTTCTCCAGCGAAGAGTTGTTGGCCGACCATGCCGTCATCGGTCATATTAAATCCATACTTCAGCATGCGCATGGCGGTGGGTGATTTGGAGTTGATGATTTGTGCCCATTCGAGAGCGACGTTTTCGAGTTCGGCATGGGGCACGACTTTGTTTACCATTCCCATTTCGTAGGCTTCTTTGGCTGAGTAGTTGAGGCCGAGGAAGAAGATTTCACGGGCACGCTTTTGACCGACCATTTTGGCGAGGTATGCGGATCCGTATCCACTGTCAAAGCTGGCTACATCGGGATCAGTTTGCTTAAAGATGGCGTGTTCCTCGGAGGCAATGGTGAGGTCACAGACGACATGGAGGGAGTGTCCACCTCCCACCGCCCAGCCGGGAACGACAGCCATTACGACCTTTGGCATAAATCGAATGAGCCTCTGTACCTCTAGGATATGTAGTCTGCCGAGCTTGGCCTGATCAGTGGTGTCGGCGCCTTCGTATTGGTAGCCGTCTTTGCCCCGGATGCGTTGGTCACCTCCTGAGCAGAATGCCCAGCCTTGGTCTTTGGGGGAGGGTCCATTACCGGTCAGCAAGACGCATCCGACATCACTAGAAACGCGGGCGTGTTCGAGGGCTTGGTAGAG
>CAYUKP010000293.1:0-2364 GCA_964445335.1 uncultured Verrucomicrobiales bacterium | reverse complement strand
AACCCTCTGGATTCTGCAGGAATTGGTTGCAGCTGGAGTTCTTAATCCTTTAGAGGCAGCTGAAAAACTTTCTGCCTTGCTAGCACTTTCGGGGGCAAATCACCGAAGGCTTCCAGTCAAGAAAAGCGAAGAATTTATCGAACGATGGCAATCTATGAGTTGATTCTTTATCTCAACTGAGTCCCGACTTTATCTGTCGTTTTTTATTGATGAAAAAGTGAGGTTTCACCTCAAAAAAGCAGCTGCTTTCTCACAGAAAACAATGAGATCGCCCAGAAGGTCTCTTCCTATTTTTCTGTTCATTTTTTCACATAACATAGATTATGTGAAAAGTTTTCGAGCCTGGAGCACTTCTCCCCTATAGATCAATTCAGAAGGCTTCTGCGATCTTGGAGATGGGTAACATGAGCATAAGCGGTTCGTCCTTTGATGGGAGGAAGCCGAAGTGTTGGTAGAAGGCGGCGGCTTGCTCATGTTTGGCGTGGACGACTACGGCACGGAGTCCCGCGATCTGGGCAGCGCTTATAGCTCGCACCATGGCGTCCCGAAGGAGGCTCTTGCCCAGACCTCTTCCCTGTTGAGATTGATCAACAGCGAGTCGAGCGATGATGAGCACTGGAATAGGGTGCTTGGGCATACCCTTGCTGATTTCATCTGGGGTTTGCTCGCGCTCTACTTGCCCATAGACGAGCGAATAGAAGCCTGCGATACTTCCCTCTTCATCAAGGGAGACATAGGACTTAGAAGAACCTTTTTTCTGCGCCTGCACGCTGTATTGTGCGAGCCACGAATTTAGGATGAAGTCTCCGCAGTCAAAGGCCTTTCGGGGATGTTTCCGCTCTAGAGGAACGGGAGAATAGATTTTAAGCATCGGCGAAGATTGAAGGAGATCGCATCAGGTTCTCGAGCTTCGCTTGATCGACCACTGGATTATCGAGACGTGCCTGAAACTCCTCCCACTGGGCTTCGCTCAGTTGAATCTGAGGATTATCCGCAATAACCGAATGCGCTTCCTTCAGCGTGGATTCGAGGACAAACTGGCTCAGAGACTTCCCCAAGACTTTAGCCGCTCGTGTTAAAACCGCCTTATCGTATTGAGAAGTGCGCACATCAATTCTGGAAGAGATCGTTGCCATAGAGTTTCTTAGGTTACGGATGACAGTATAGCACTCTTTGTGGATTTGTCCACACAATGTGCGGATTTTAAGTTTGAGAGGAAAGAAATCTAGTCTGGAGACAGATCAGCGTCCGCGAGGCTCCCGCTGAACTGTCTTTTTCATAGAAAGGGCAGACTCTCGCGAAGCCCGGCAATGAGCTTCCGTTCCCAAGGTCTCTGCAGCCTCATTTTGGGCTTACGCAAGAGACTGCCTGCTCGCTCCACTGGCTATTGCCAGAGAAGCGAGGTTGTATGTGTGGCTTTGCCAGATTGTGTGAGGAGTGATTTGTGCGCCCTTTTGGGAGACAGATCCACCTCGTTGCACTCGGCGGAACTGTCTGATTCCCAAGGGCGGTTGATAGAAAAAATCCATCTCGATGAGATGAATTTTTATGCGCTCCAAGGAGCGGGTTTTTCTTAGCCTTATCGGACAGCCAGTGAGTGTTGAGAATCTCAACCCTATTGACATGAGAACGGACATAGAGTTCTGCTTTCAGGACATCGTTTGATGGGTCGCATCGATACCGAGTTCTGTTGGTTGACCGGTAAAACAGTACGAGGAGGTCATTTTAAGCTGCGATTGAAAAGTAGGACTGGTAGGCTAGTTGCTATTGGTAGATGTATGCCGTTTCGTTAATAGCTATATTTATAACCGACTCCGCAATCGCCATTTACTTCGATGATCCTCATGGATTTTATGCATTTATTTTCGAGTGGCCGGTTTTGAAAAGATTTTAAATGGGTTGCAGCATGGTTTGAAGCTAAGTTTATTAAGCTCCCAAAAAGGTTCGATTCACTTACTCCAATTTTTCCACAAACATGGCAAAGCAAAGATAATCTCAATATGTTTTCTCGGGGGTCATATCTGAAATCTTCGATTAAATGAGAAGTTAAGGCAAGCCTTAGATATTCTTGATCATTTGTCCTTGCGGCAATAGTAGAGAAACGATCACTAAAACCTATAATTAATAATCGACTTTCTTGACTAATTTCACTGAGCAAGATTAATCGACTTTCAAGTGGTGAATTAATGAAGAATTTACATACATCCGCAAATGCAAAATCCAAATTTGATGGCAGACCTTTTCCGTAGCCCTTGCGATATGCCTTTTGAGTGTCTCTTAACTTGTTTGCGATGTCTTTCGGCAAATTCATACTTTAATACTTTAATACTTTAATCTCGCGTGGTAGTTGCCATTCCATTACTA
>CAYUKP010000292.1:0-2382 GCA_964445335.1 uncultured Verrucomicrobiales bacterium | reverse complement strand
GTACAATACCTAGGGTTACGCCTCGTGCGCTTTGCTAGAGGCTCCACCCTAGGCTGATATATGTCAGGGCGTTGCCCTTTTTTATGTTGGCTTTAAACGAGTTTTAACGCCGCTAGTTTTTTCTACGTATGACGAATTCGATGCCTAGCATCAGAAGCCAGAATATCCAGATAAGTTCATGATATCTAGATGCACGTTTTTCAAGATAAACCACCAAAATTGGGGTGACTCAAACTCCCTCTGTGAGCCTTTATCTGGTGTGTCAAAAGTTAAGATAACTTAGATTTTTAGTTTTAAGTACATTACGGTATGCTTAGTTAATCATACCGTAAATTTAGGGAATCTAAAATATTCTGAGTGAAATAACTAAAATTTGAGTCTTAATTCACTTGTTTAGAAGGGGTTGTGTTTTAGGTGTGGTGGGGGTTTTGTAGTCTTGAGTTGACACACCTTACTCTAATAGAGATGTTCTGCTAAATGAAAAAGCCCGAAGCCGGTTCATGCTATATTCGACATATTCAGGAATCAGATTTCGAGACCTTGGAAGACTTCTTCACGAGACACGAGGGGACATCTTTACCCCACGGATATTTTGATGACTTCAAGTTCGCTATTCGAGATTCATCTGTCATCTATTTCGTCGCAGAAGCAAATGGTAAGGTAGTAGGTGGAGGGGGAATCTCAGATTACATACCTTGCCAGCACGCAAGCCTCACCTTCGGACTAGTCGACCCCGATCAATGTAGAAAAGGGTTTGGAACTTCCCTCATGATTGCCCGTTTTCTTTTTATCAACCCCGGAATAGATGGGTGCCAGATTAGTCTAGAGGCTACTGAATGGAGTTCTCCTTTTTTCTCACGATTGGGTTTTACTTGGCATGATCACGGGCAAGACGAACTCGGCAACACTTTTCTTTATGGGACACACATGGTTTACCCTGGAGATGACCAGGTTTTCAGGCGGATACTAAATGAAGGGGGCGTCACTTTTGATGACATCGCTCGGTAACTGGAATGCAGAACACGACGTGGTAGGTAAGGCGCTTACCGCTCTGAGCTTTAGGTGAGAGTCTATCGTGCATCGAGGTGGCGCTCCCAGTGCCTACCTACACTTAAACGTTATTTAAATATACCCATATGTCTTCACGTTTCATCGACGATAAAGGAAGAGTCGATTTCTTCGATGAGTTTCTTGTAGAATGCCCTAAATGTGGAGGGAAAGCTTCCACGAGTTTTCGATACGGTATTAGATGCTCATCTTGTAGTTTCGCAAAGAGGATCGAAGAACGTAGATTATACAGTTCTTCATATGGAATTGCTTCAAAGCGGTGTTCGTTTTGTGGGCGCAATATTTCAAAACATATTGAAAAGTTTCGAGAGAATCCTATGACGGATATAGTTTGTCATGGTTGTAAGACTAAAAACTCGGCAGAGATTAAGTGGTTTACTGGAGGAGCTCAAGGAACAGACTCTATATTTGGCTGTAAGTTATTACTTTCTTTAGAGGTTAAGGGAGAGTTGTTTTGGGCTCTTAATGAGAAGCATTTAGATTACTTAGAGGATTATGTAAGATCTGACTTAAGAGAGAGAATACCCAATCAGAACGGATCTTTACCTAGTAGAATTCCTAAGTGGGTTAAGAATGCTAAGAACAGAGATAATATTTTAAAGTGTATTCAGCAGTTACGCTCAAATTGCCTAAGATAACAAGCTGGTGAATAGGGGGCGGCCGAATAAAATGATTGTTCTTCGATTGTTAGGTTGATTTTCAACCACGGAAAACCCTCACGTATTTATATATGCCAAGCTTTTAGACCTCAATCTCTGGTGGGGTGAGAACCTTGGCCTGCGCTTCTTTTGCTAGGGGGGGCTGAAAGCGATGATGAGACTTCCTTTCTATTTGAAGATTAATAAGATACGTCTTTCGTGATACAATGTTGATACATGATTAAGGAAATAAGAAAAATTGGGAATTCTAAGGGGATTATTTTGGATGCCGCGATTTTAGACGCAATGAAGGTGGATGTTGGTGATAAAGTGGAGGTCACGTTGCACGCTTCTGGCGGGATTAGTCTAGAGCATGTGGCTCCTATCGATGATGAAGCATTTGATTAAGCTTTGAACGCGGTGGTTAATACCATTTAAATAATCATCTTGGAACACTGAAGAGTATCAAAAGAAGAGGGTTAGGCTCCGCAGGATGAAAGGCATCTCGGCGGCTTTTCTTGAATATCTGCGTTTTTGCTCGGTCGAGGTGTCTGCTCCACTCTCTTGCGCATCCTTGATCTTCAATAAAATCCGCACGAGAGCATGGTTCCAACCTAATCCTTTTAATGAATCGCTACACTAGGCGTTACGAATTTTCTGGAAACCATATGACCGC
>CAYUKP010000291.1:0-2402 GCA_964445335.1 uncultured Verrucomicrobiales bacterium | reverse complement strand
TACAACTCTCTCTCATTTGAATCATCGACCTGAGCCCAAGCAACACTCTGAACACACACCGATAAAACCACCAACCAAATTAAGCTACCTAAACCCCTTGTTTGCATCAAACAAATATAACCTACTTCAAAAAAACAACCAGCTATTTTAAACTAAATTCATCACAAAAAGTCACATTTAACCTCAATATTTAATAGTCGAAGAGCGCATTTAACAAAAGAAAACCACTCCTTAAACTAGCCAAAATAATTATCTTGGTTTAAAATTATAAATTGCTATTCATAAGGGGTTAATTAAAATTTTATATAATGCATCCTTACATCCAAAGAGCCCATGCAGTGATTAACACTGAAATTCAGGCCTTAAACCGTGTAGGTTCATCGCTCGGAAACGATTTCATCAAAGCGGTAGATTCACTCCTTGAGTGCCTCAAAAACAAAGGTAAGATTGTAGTTGTTGGGGTAGGTAAGTCTGGCAACATTTGTCACAAACTTGCCGCTACTCTCAACTCTACCGGAGCAACCTCCGTCGTCTTAGACTCCCAAAACGCTCTCCACGGAGATCTCGGGCTTTTATCCGAGGACGACATTGTTATCGCTATGTCTTATTCTGGCGAAACGGCAGAACTCGTAAAGCTCCTCCCATTCTTTAAGAAATTAGACGTCTCGATAATCGCCCTCACGAGTAAGCCTGACTCAACCCTTGGCAAACATGCAGACGCAGTCCTTGATTCGAGTGTAGAAAAGGAAGCATGTCCTCTAAATCTTGCTCCAACCTCATCTTCTACTGCCATGCTTGCATTAGGGGACGCCTTAGCGATGACACTCTTAGAAGCCCGTGGCTTTACCAAAGAAGATTTTGCCAGATTTCATCCAGGGGGCGCCTTGGGGGAATCCTTACTAACCACGGTAAAGGATATTATGCGAAACAAAGAGCAAAGTGCCTTCATCAGCCCAAAAACGACAATCTTAGAGGGCTTAGAAAAAATGTCCCGAAAAAAGGCTGGTGTCTGTGTAGTTGCTGAGTCAAATAAACTTCTTGGAGTCATGACTCATGGAGATTTCATTAGGCATTACACCAAGAACCATGACATTGACAAACTCTTCGTCGAAGAAATTATGACTAAGAACCCAATTACCATCAGAGAAGATGTCCTAGCGGCTGAAGCCATCAGTGTCTTTAGAGCGCACCTGATTGATGACATCATTGTGGTAAATGACCAAGGGACTCCTACTGGTGTAATTGACTCCCAAGATATAACAAAACATAAACTCATATAACAATGACCGAAGCCCCATTATTTATTTTAGGCCCCTGCTCTCTAGAAAGCGAAGAGTTTGCATGGAATAGCGCACGTAGTCTGGTAGAAATCACCAAGCGTCTAGGCATTACGAATTGGTATTTCAAGGCATCTTTTGACAAGGCAAACCGTACATCAATCAATTCGTTTAGAGGCCCAGGGATTGAAGAAGGCACCCGTATTTTAGGAGAAATCTCTCAAGAGCTCAATGTTCCAGTAACCACAGATATTCATACCGCAGAGCAAGCTGCGATTGCAGCAGAGCGTATAGACTTGCTTCAAATCCCAGCATTCCTCTGTAGACAAACAGACCTCTTAGAGGCTTGCGCCAAGACAGGACGTACCGTAAATGTAAAAAAAGGACAATTCTTAGCACCTTGGGACACTAAAAACATTGGAGAAAAGATGAGAGGTTTTGGATGCGAAGACTTCTACATTACCGAGCGAGGAACCTCCTTTGGTTACAATAACTTAGTAGCAGATATGCGATCCTTGTATTGGATGCGACAAGAAGGCCTACGCGTAATCTTTGACGCCACGCACTCTGTTCAGAGACCTGGCGGAATGGGAGGAACCACTGGCGGAGATGGGGAGCTGGCTCCAGTCCTCGCACGAGCTGCCGTTGCAACAGGTGTAGATGGTATCTTTATGGAGACTCACCCTAATCCTGCAGAAGCAATGTCTGACGGACCAAACCAAATTCCTTTAGAAAACATCGAACACGTTTTATCTTCACTCTTAGCTGTTCATAAAGCGTCTCAACCCTATGTCTAAGAGTCCCCAAATTATTGGAGTCATTCCTGCCAGATGGGGTTCGGTAAGGTTTCCAGGCAAACCCCTGCACCTTATTGCAGGCAAACCTCTCGTGCTACACGTGTGGGATCAATGCATGAAATGCACCCAACTCGATAAAGTCGTCATCGCAACTGATGATGAACGCATCGAAAAAGTTTGTGTAGAATATGGCGCTCATGTCATTATGACAAGTCCAGATCACCCTACCGGGACAGATCGCTTGGTAGAAGTCACGCAACACATAACAGAAGCCACTCATTTCATCAATATTCAAGGAGATGAACCCCTCATCAACCCTGAACTAATT
>CAYUKP010000290.1:0-2428 GCA_964445335.1 uncultured Verrucomicrobiales bacterium | reverse complement strand
GTCCCAGTTTTCCCTAGAATTCGGAGTTTGACCTTGCGGTAGTGTTGTCAGCTCCATTACGTTCTGCATTAATATGAAAAAGAAGAAATCTGTTAAAATTGCCCTAAAAAGCTTCTTTATATTATGGATTTTAACCCTTGGATTTCATGTGCAGAGTGATTGGTATATCTACACAAGTAAGGGGCGTAGCCCAAATAACTGGAAGCCTCTAGATAAACCACACGTCACATACTTAGTAACCCAAAATGAGAAAAGTATAGGTGTGCCTCTATTTCTCACCTATAATTATGATGAGAAATCTGCTGATTTTAAATTTTTTTGTGAGTCAGGAGATCCAGAGCTTTCAGAGGTAATTATAAATGAATTGAGTATCACATATCCAGAGGGGGCTAAGCCAGTCGTCATCTGTGAAAATCAATCTTGTAATTTTAAGGAGCGTATAATGCCAGAATGGCAAAGAAAAAATGCTTACGCAGAGCAGATTAAAAGGTTTAATAGGCAACGTTATTATTTTAGTTACATTAAGGAGGATTCGATTAAGAATGCAGAATCGATGGATATATGTCTTAAGTATCAATTTATTTACAAAGACGGTACAATGGAAGACTTTATTGTGAAAAATGAGAAAGAGTATCGTAAAAGGTTAAAAGTAAAAACATACTGGAATCTTATTTTAGAGGGGATTGGTGCAAGCATAGGAGGAGTGTAATAGAACTTGCAGAACAAGAGCAGGTAGCCAATCCTCCACCGCGACTTAGTTTTTATTTAAAAATCGAGCTTTTTTATCGCGGTTACGGATTGCTACTGCTAAACGATCAGGAACGCTGACGGCATACAGGCAGGAAAACAAAGCTTGCTCCAGCGTCCTAATGACTTTACGTTAGTCTAGTATGAGATTGTTATCGATAGTGATACCATTAAGCATCTGCGCTCTACTATTCTCATGCGATACGCGAAACGCTTGGGTTTCGCATCATATGCAAAAGAGTCGTGATTTAGCTCTCCTCATTGAATCTTACAAGCAGGAATTCGGCAGTTACCCAAACGACCTCAATGAGCTATCTCAATTGCTAACCATTGAGCAAGATCTGCGAACTTTAGATGATTTGAGCTTTAATAAATACAGAAGTAATGAGAATAAAGAGTGGATCTATATCAAACCCAAAAACATGGAAGAAATTGTCATTATTTCTCCTATTTTAATGCCTCAACATAAAGGTTCGCAAGGCGGGTATATCGTCGCAAGAGGGACAGGTAACGTAGAATACGTAGCGAAAGCAAAGGCCGCAAAAATTAAGGATTTATTGCTAGAGAAGGGAATTACAGTAGACTAAACACGGCACTCGACTCAATCCCTACCGCGTCCAAGTTTCTGGAAAATTCGGAAGTCTACTCTTGCGGTAGGGATGCGTCATCTCCATTACGTACTGTAAAATTATCTTGAGTTTTTAGGTGTTGTCCAATATGTTGTACATATGGAAGCTATTACATATTCAGCAGCTAGAGAGAATTTAGCTGCTACAATGAATCAGGTGTGTGAAGACCATGATGCGGTAATCATTACCCGTAAGAGAGATCAGGCCGTTGTCATGTTATCGTTGGAAGACTATGAGTCACTCAAGGAGACTGCATATTTACTTAGATCTCCTGCGAATGCTCGTAGATTAGCAGAAGGTATCGAAGAACTAGAGAAGGGTAAGACTGTAATGAAGGAGCTCTCAGATTTTCAATGAATATCCAGTTTGCAGAAAAGGCTTGGGAGGATTACAGTTACTGGCAACAGACCGATAAGAGAATTACTAAGAAGATTAACGCTCTTATCCAAGATGTTTGTAGAGATGACCCGTTCACAGGTATAGGTAAGCCAGAGCCTCTTAAGCACGCTTTCTCAGGTTATTGGTCACGTAGGATCACTGATGAACATAGGATGATCTACAGAGTATTTGATGAGGTTCTTCAGATAGCACAGCTCAGATATAATTACTAACAGAACAAGCATCTGCTCAATCAGATACCGCGTCCAGGTTTGTGAGAGTTTTCTTGCTTCGATCAAGGTTTCTGATATTTATAGGTCAATCTCGTCAGTGTATCTGATGAGAGAGATTTAACGTTATACATAAATGAACCAAGCAAAAACTTATCTGGGCGTTACCGCTGTGTTGTGCGGGATTTTAAGTGTGGTAATTGCATTTTCATTTAACTCTGGAGGTATACTTGTTGAAAAAGAAGCTATCACCCTTAAAGAAAAAGGCATTTCAATCCTCAAAGAGAAAATTGGAGTAGATAGCCAAAAGAGGAAGAGCCAATTGAAAATTGAAAACCCTACAGTATTTGGATTTTCTCTAGTTGCCATCCTTACTGCAGTAATAGGTTTATTTACCAAATCAGATCCCCCTACAAGAGATTCAAACGGCTTATTGAGTTACTT
>CAYUKP010000289.1:0-2446 GCA_964445335.1 uncultured Verrucomicrobiales bacterium | reverse complement strand
GGGTATTATCTCCCATGGCGGCATATTCAGCTCTCCATGGGCTGCGCTTAGAGTCCGAGAGTACCAACTTCTGGTCAGGGGAACGTAGGGGGGCAGTGTTGTTTTTAGTAGCTACGATGTAGCCTGGGGTTCCTTCGTAGTAGCCCTTAGCTTCTGAGACTCGCTGGATGTATTTCTCTTCTGCAGGATGACCATTCACGAGGAGGTTAGGTGTGTCAATTTGGAGTGTATCTCCTGGAACGCCAACACAACGCTTAATATAGTGCTGAGCATCTTTTTGGTCAGAGAGTTTTTTCGCTTGTCCGCTTCCTCCTTTAGTATCGATACCTCTTGTATCAAAGATGAAGGTTTCACCACGTTTAGGCTTGCGAAAGTGATACGACACTTTGTCAGCTAAGATGAGATCTCCAGAGTCTGCGTGGCCTGAGTAGAGGACTGTACCCTGCGGGATGCGAATGTCTCCGTTAGACATTGGCACTCCATGCTTGAAGATCACATTAGCGAGCGTGATTTCTGGATTAGCGAGTAAGTCATTAGCTGGTACGCCATGTGCGAATAAGGTTCCATTCTTGAAGTGAATAGCTGAAACAGTATGGAAGGTCGCTAGGCGTGTCCAAAAGCCTGGGTTCTGTGTTATAAACTGCCCTGGTATAAGACCTCTTCGATAGGCTTGTACGAATTCTCGAGGAACAATAAGGTCCTTAGGTGCTTTCTTGTGGACGTAATTTCTGCCTCGGAGACCGAATTCAACGACTCGGACAATGGGGTTAGGCCAGTCTTGCTTCTCCTTAGCCTTACAGATCACACCATTGAGCGTTGGTTGCATAGATCCGGTTGGGATCTTAAAGGGTTGTACGTAGTAAGAACGAATCCCGAGCGCTACGACGAGGGAGACGAAGATGACCTCGATATTCTCAGCGATTGGATCAGGTTTAGCCGACCGAGGGAGACTGTTTTCGCAAGTACTGTCGAGCTGCTTGATCGCCTCGGCGACCTTTTTCTTTTGATCTGAGCCTCTCTCTTTCAAGGCATTCTTGAGATCATCAATGCGTGACGCAATTTCGTCTATGCGGCTGGGTTCAAGTAGGTCTCTCTTGAAGTTGAGAAACTTCTTTCCCTGCTTGAGTACATTTTGAGCATCTTTTTTCCACTTAGGCGTAAACATGATATCGCGATTTGCGAGTATACTTAAGCGAGGCTAGCACCCATTGCTAGCCCAAAATGCTCATTATGAGAGATCTTTTGCTAGGGATTAAGAAATCTTTGAGACATTAAAAGCAATGCCGTGCATGCGTATAAAAGTTGGGGCAGATCACTCTGGATAGCGGAGCTTAGTCCTTAGCTGGTGCGAAGCTGTTTTCCGCTTGGAACTTTCTATTCGATTTGAGCGAAATGATACAGTAATCTTGGTCTAAGTATGCTTTGTTATCTAGTGGGGTGAGCGTCTTGACTGAAGATGATTTCTTACTAGGTCTAGAATTGTTATTAGCGTTTAAAATACTAGACTTTTTATTGAAGTTTCCAGATGCGAACATAACGGTAGATGGGGTTTATGGTTAGATCTGTTAACTATTAGAGGCGTTCTAAGTTCCTTTTATTATAAGGGGATTTTAGCCCTGTTGCAAGGATTGATTGCCTTTCGCATAGTGGGAGAGTCGACAGGGGCTAGGGAGCTTGTTTTGTTCTTTGTGCTCTAGAGATTAGTAAGGTGATAAACTTAGGTAATGTGTGGGAAAAGCATAGACTTTTCAGACACTCTTCAAATAGGGGGAGTTCTGATTTTTTTTCTCTGAAGATGACCTTTTTCGCAATTGTGAGTGCGACCTTGAGACCTTTGGCTCTCAGGTACGTGAGATAGAGAGCGTTCATACTACAGAGCGAGATCGTGACGAGAAGTGTGTGTGGTAGTAGGGGCATGGGGATCCCTTTTGAGAGAGCACCAAGGAGAATGAGGACAAGGGCAAAAGAGGGTAAGAGATGGTCAATCAAGAGAGCTAGGTGATGCTGTCTCCAGAGAGTGGGAGAGCCTGTGATGAGGAGGCTCGACTGTAAGAGAGGTTCTGCGAGGTCTCGGTAATAGAATGAGTCCGCGACGGAAGCGGGGAGGCTTAGGGTATTGTTCTTGAGGCGCATTTCATTCCCAGAGACGAGAGTAATAGTACGTGGTAATACTCTGGTTAGGACCTCATGGGTATTCATGGGGGCCTGCTTAAGTCCATGGAGCGTAGGCTTAACCAAGAGCTTCCAAATCAGGAATCCAATCGCGGTTGGGATGAGCGCCAGAAGGAGAAGCAGCTTTAACATATGATTAGCCGAGAAGCATGGTGTACCCTTGGTTTAATTCTGCTTCCCACTTATTCTGAAACTTTAAGATCTGGAGAGCAGAATTAGAGAGTTCAGGATCAGCACTCTCCTCAATCAGAGGGAACTGCGAGATAATCTGAGA
>CAYUKP010000288.1:0-2446 GCA_964445335.1 uncultured Verrucomicrobiales bacterium | reverse complement strand
TCCGCTGATGAAATGACCGTATTGTTAGTCTCGGTCCCTCCGCACGTGAAATACTCCTCCTCAGTACGAGCTTCGATTAGTAACGCTAGTTCTGCTGGAGCCTCTTCGACGATGTCGCTTACTTTCTTACTCGCTCAGTACCCACTTGAGGCATTCTGCCAATAGTCTCGGTGCACACGCATCATTGCCTCCACCACTTCAGGTAGAGGTCGCGTTGTCGCCGCGTTATCGAGATAAACCACTACGATAGAGGGCTGTTACTCTCCACTATTGAGAGTGATCGTAATCTTCTTGAATCGAGAGTTCCCCTCAGGAGAGATCGTCTTAATGTCATGATCATCGACCAAGTAGTTATGAACGAGCCTTCTATGATAGGCATTAAGGGGTGGAAGACGCTTTGCCTCTCCTGTCTCTTTGACCTCCTGTGCGTACCTTAAGACCTTCTCCTTGAGACGAGCCTCACTCTGCTCACGGTAATGATCACAATCTACTCGTACACGCTCACTCTCTGGATCCTGCGTCTGGAGTACGCGGTTCACTAAATACTGAAAGTCGTCTAGACGATCCCCTTTTTGCCCAATGATATGCTTACTATCAGGTGAGGTGATCTGTAGACATGGACCATGCTCTGTAGACTCTAGCTCCACCTTACTGTCAAAGCCGAGAGCATCCAGCATAGTGCTCAATATTTCTGTTGATTTGTCGTCTGCCATAATAATTCAAACACTATTGAAGGATATGGCTAATTAGGTCAACTCTTATCAGCGCATAGCACCTCTAACTCCACGAACTCTCTCTTTAAATCATCTGATTTCATTGGCTTCGTCAGGAATCTATCCATACCAGCCTTCATACACGCCTTCTCATCATCCTGAGTCGCATTTGCAGTCATCGCAACAATAGAGATATCACGATAATACTCGCCACCCTCTCCTGACCTAATCCTTCTCGTCGCCTCTAGGCCATCCATCTCTGGCATCTGCATGTCCATTAAGATAATGTTATAGAGCCGCCTATTTCTATCCAGCGCTTCTAAGGCTTCCTTTCCATTATGAGCCACATGCACGGGGAACCCCATCCGCTGTAAAATGATCTTAGCCAGCTTCGCGTTGATAGGATTATCCTCTACGAGCAGGGCATAGCTCCCGCCACCTTCTTCGTCATCGCCCGCCTTTTCTAACTCTTCTGGACTAGGAGTCTCATGACGTTGCTGAATGACCTTGTGAAGCTCCAGGGCAAATTCCCGCTCATGAATCGGCTTATAGAGTATGGAAGCAAATCCACTCTTGAGGATCTCGGCCTTTTCTCCGCTTAGTCTAGCCGACGTCACCATCACCATGGGTGGACATCGATCACCATATCGCCTCTTGAGCTCCTTTGCCAGCTCTATCCCATTCATCCCAGGCATCATCCGATCGATCAGGATCACATCGAAGTTATCCTTATTATTCTCAATAATACGGAGCGCTTCCATTGGAGAGTCCACTACTAGCGGGTTCATCTGCCAACGCCCCAGCCTTACCTGCATGTACTTAAGATAGCTTTGGTGGTCATCGACAACGAGTATATTCACCCCCTTCATCCAACTCAGATCCAACTCATCAGACACGCGACTGATCATCTTCTCCGCAGGAATAAACGGGAGCTTAACGATAAAGCTCGACCCTTCGCCCTTTTGAGACTCAGCTCTAATCGATCCCCCCATCAGCTCTACTAACTGCTTACAAATAGAGAGCCCCAAACCTGTCCCCCCATAGCGACGGGTCGTAGAGGCATCTTCCTGTAAGAAAGGCCTAAACAGCTTCTCTGACATCTTCTCATCAAAGCCCACTCCTGTATCCTTCACCCAAATCTCGATCGCATTATCTGGTACCGTCTTCACATAGACTTCTACTGCCCCCTGTTCGGTGAACTTAATCGCATTCGAGATCAGGTTCATTAAGATCTGTTGGATACGTCCCATATCCCCACGCATACCGATCTTCACATCACTTTCGATATTATAGAACAGATTCACATCCTTTGCCCCTGCCTTTTGGGACTGCAGGTCTAGGATATTCTCGATACAGTCCTGGAGGTTAAAGTCGATCTCTTCTAACTCAATTTGATTATTCTCAATCTTGGAGAAGTCTAAAATATCATTGATGATATTCAGTAGCATCGTTCCACTTTTCTTAATCAGAGAGAGGTACTCTTGGTGCTCATCGTCTAGCTCCTCTAATAGTAGGTCCGTAAAGCCGATAATACCATTCAGGGGCGTTCTGATTTCATGGCTCATCGTGGCGGAACATGGACTTTGCCTTGTTCGCTTGTATCGCAGAGTTCTTCGCCTGTTTCAGTAACTGCTCCGTTGCGATCCTCGCCGTTATATCTCGCACGATGACCTGAACGACCACCTCGCCATCCCCCTCCACCTTACACACAGATACCTCGCACGCGACGACTC
>CAYUKP010000287.1:0-2460 GCA_964445335.1 uncultured Verrucomicrobiales bacterium | reverse complement strand
ATCCGATCACTGAAATATTGATTGCAGATATTGCATCGGACTTTGCTATCGTAAGAGCCAAGCTAGAAGAGGGGCGTAAGATTAAGGCCTTTCCCGTGAGTCAGAGTGCCAAAGTAGGGAGCGAGGTGTACCTAGTATCGCATCCTAAATCTCAGATGTTTTACATGAGTAAAGGTCATGTCGCGAGTTATACCATGCGTCGTGGATATAAGAATGCAGGAGGCAACAATATCATGTGGATGATGACGGAACTCGGGTATTGTCCTGGTTCTAGCGGGGGTGGAATTTTTGACCAGAATGGGCATGCGGTTGGAATGGTGAGCTTTATACGCCCCACATTTGATATTGTTGACCCTCAAGATAAGGAAAATAAAGACCGCTTTGCTCAGAAAGTCTTCGAATACACGGTGCCAGTCTGGAATATATTACGTAAAGTAGAGTTAGAAGAGTAGTATAGCCACAATGCCTCTTCGAGGAGGACTATTTGCGGAACTTGAGTTCTTCTACCTTGCGCCTTGGTAATAAAAGACGCTTTTCATCTTTAGGCAAGTTAGGGAAGAGTGAACGGAGATCAGCAACGGTCAGGCTTGAGCCGTCAATAAAGCTCCAGTTTTCATTTTGCTTTCCACGAATGGCCACTTGATAGCTCTCGATTCTGAGACGTTTGCTCTGGCCTGAATTCGGGTCGATCACTCGATACAGGGCCGTTGTGGGGACAAAGACTAGGTATTCGCTGAAGCTGGGCGCTTGACGTGAGTTTTGGTACAGTGTGGCATTCACCTCAAATGAGCTATTGGCTTTGGCGACTTGGTAGTCGACGATGGTAATACCTTTAGCTTTCATTTCTTTAGGGGCTCTGAGGAGTAATTGCTTGAGTTGCTCTTGCCCTCCGACTCGTTTTGCGGTTGAGTCCTTCCATCTAGGATACATGGTCTGTAGGCTGTAGAGGTAGTTCTCTTTTAAGACTTCGGCGACCAGTACTTTAACGGCTTGCTGAGCCTCCTGTTCAACATGTGCTGGTACTGGCTGTCGCTGGATTACCTGAGCTGTCGCAGAAAGGGTAAGTATGAAAATCGAGGTAAGGAAAATGAAGGAGCTATACATGTGAATAATTAATATAAGAGAGCGAACCAAATTAATACAATGCTTTCTTACCTCTTTTGATATGCTATACCATTTAAAGAGGCCTGAACTCTGACCTTCTGCTCGGCCTTTTAATGAGGAGCTTGATCATGAGCTCATACATGGAAGTTTAGGGGCTGGATATTTTAAGCTGTAGGGTAGTGAAAAATCGATTTCCTATGGAGTCTGGAGGTCTTCAAGATAGAAAATCTTTGAGGGATTTGTACTCTTGATCATCTCTCATGTACTGTGCCTCATCTAGGTGAGAAAACACGTTGCATTTTTGTTATTATTTAAGTATTCCATACGATATGGGTAAGAAAAATGCACTAGGCAAGGGGTTAGGAGCCCTAATTGTGCCTCAGCCTAATCAACGAATTGAGACCGTTGATGGTGAGGTAGTGCACTATATCCAGCTCTCTAAGTTAGTGCCCAGTGCTCTCAACCCTCGAAAACACTTCAAAGAGGAAGAGATTGAGGAATTAGGTGCATCCATACGTGAGCATGGCATTATTCAGCCCCTCATTGTCAGAAAAAAGGATGATACATTCGAACTCATAGCTGGTGAGCGCAGGTGGCGTGCTTCTCAGTATATTAAACTGGAATCAGTACCAGTCATTGTCAGAGAAGCGTCTGATCGTGACGTGATGGAGTTGGCTCTTATTGAGAATCTCCAGCGACAAGACCTTAATCCAATAGAAGAGGCTAATGGATATGCGCAACTCGCAAAGGAATACGAATTAACCCAAGAGCAAATTGCTAAAAGGGTCGGCCGTGCGCGAGCTAGTGTTGCGAACGCAATTCGCTTACTTGAGCTTGACCACCAAGTGAAATCATACCTCGAGAAAGGACAACTCTCAGTAGGTCACGCTAAAGCAATCTTATCGATTCGTGATGGGAGTCAGCAACAATTGATTGCGGATCAGATCATCAGAGATAAATTGACCGTGCGTCAGGCGGAGGCATTAGCCAAAGAGTCTGGTATTCCTCTGAAACCTTCTACTAAACGCTCGGTGCGAACAGGGCTTTCCCCCGATATGCAGAAGATAGAAGACTCCTTGAGAGATCACTTTTCTTGCCCGACCAAAATTGTGGCAAAAGGTGAAAAGGGTAAAATCGAGTTGCAGTACTGTGACGCGGACGAACTCCAGAGGATTTTAGATTTGGTTGGTTTGGACCAGTCGAGCTTTTAGGTCGCCGGATCGCTTGTAGTATATTGATTCTGAGCCTATTCGTTTGTTTCGACGTAGGGCCGATGCTGGGATGAGTATCTACTCTTGTTTGTAACCCCGATAAAATTCACCACCCTAAGTGGCTTGCTTGCGCTTTTCATTGAGG
>CAYUKP010000286.1:0-2460 GCA_964445335.1 uncultured Verrucomicrobiales bacterium | reverse complement strand
TCTTTCATTCGTCCCGCAAGGTGCTGAAGGTAGAAGATCGCTACGCTCGTTTTTTGCTCCTTCTCGACTTTCTCTTCTCCAGTTATCTTTTTGCCAGAATAATCCTTTTGCGCTTGAATGATGGCCTTTCGACTGTGAACAACTGTTTGAATGTATTGATGATACATTTGCTCCTTTACCCCTTTTGTCTGCCCTTCTTTGTGAACGTTTGCTAGCTGCCCTCTGGTTAAGATAACGGTCAGAATACATATCATCAGCGGGGTGGAGAGAAAACTTTCTGCCCCATCAGCTCCAAGATCGTCCTCTAATGCCTCATAAAACGACCGATAGTTCGTCAGAATCTCAGGTCTCTGGGTGCTCAGCTGTTCTATATAAGTGTTTACATCCTTTATCTTGAGAGGGTTTAAACGAATGAAGTCTCCCTCACAGATTCTATAGTCTAAAGCATCATATTCTTTGCTACGACAAGAAAGAGCATACGTGACTCCACCTGATTTCATGAACTCTTTGAGAGCCTTGAGGCATGAGCTTCTGTGCTCCTCAGCCACCTCGTCTAATCCATCAAAGAGATAGGTGAAAAGCCCCCGATCCTCTGCTAACAGTGCAGCCACCTTCTTAGGTACCCCATAAACATGGTGTAACTGCTCCGCAACCCACATCTCAATCGTTTGCTCGCTCTGCCAAGTCGAAAGGTTGAGGAGGAGGGGGACTCTAGCTTCTAAATCCTTCTCTGCTTCTGCATGAAGCACTTCCCAGACCTTATACATCACATAAGTCTTACCTCTACCGGGTTGCCCTAAAATCAGCAGTTTCTTACCAGAATTATCAAACTCCTCCTTGATGTTCGTCAGAGTTGTTTGCTTTGGCGCTTTAGAGGATGCCCCTCTTCTCTGATAAGAGTTTACAGGAGCCACAATTCCGTCCAGTTCATAATCCAACCTTCGTTCTCTAAGCTCCTTCTGATGGCTATCAATGAAGGCGCGTTTTATTCTGTCTAATAACTGCCTCTTTACTGGTAAGTATTTGTTATCATGGCCTGTCCACGATTTAGGAAGAATATCGGGACTCTTTTTGGGTTCTAGGACTTTATTCTTATTCTTGATGACAATAAAACTCGCAATAAGAAGAATTAGAAGTACAATTGTAGCAAATAGCTCCTTTCTGATGGTTTTGTAATCTTTTATGAGCCATTTGAGAAAGCTTAGCCCTTCAGATTCCTCCACCGTAATTTGATAGGTTACATAAACATTGTACAAAGACATAAACACCATCATAGAGCTCATAGATGCCACTACGATAGCTAGTAACTGCTTAATTTTTTGCCCTATCATTGGCGTTATGTCTAAATTTTTCTAGCCATTTTGTCAATCAACACTCCTTTTCCTGTACTTATAGAATCAGGGGAAGAAGTGTCTCTCTACTCCTTCACATACTTCGGATCAGTCAAAGTCTTTAAGAACGCAACTAAGGAGTTCTCGTCTTTAGCTGAGAAGGTCTTCCCCCAGAAAGTCAAGAAGCGAGCCCGAAAGGGCATATGAAGCTGAGTCGAATCACGAGCTCAAATGAGGCATATCAATGCGCCAAATTTGAATAGCTTCTTTGGCGAGGTTACGTTGGTTCTCATAGACGTTTGCTAGCGTCCATTCTTCATATTTGTCTGCAAGCTGTTGAGAAGTTGTAAAGGTGCTTTGGCTCAAAACCGCACGTTTCTTTGCGTAACCTAAGTTCTCACAGTCTCTATTTTTATTGCGCTCTAGAAGCGTCATGTTACCCAACAGGTAGATCGCATGTTTATCTTCCTCTGGCCACTCCTGATTGGGTCGCTGAGGGTACACGTGCTCAATGGTGATTGTACTATCTCCTATGTCATACTGCGCTTGCGTGCGTTTTTTCTCTAGTTGCAGAAGGATATAACGCACCACTTTATTCTGGTGACTATTGGGTGTCAGAAACTCTTTTTCATTAAAGTGCGAGCGGAACACATGATCACTCACGTAAAGAGGCGATAAGCTTTTGAGTAGAGATGTTCGCTCTTTAATCTTCCCTGCGGTGATATCTTGAGCCGTTTGGGAATACACCCGCTCCTGCTCATTGGTATGCATCCCTGAAATCACATTGTAGCGAAAGGCGATAATCACGGTAAACTTCAGAGTCCTCGTGAACAGCTCACGCTGGCTGACATAAAAGGCACGATAAGCCGCCAGCAAAAGTGGGAGTTGTTGACGTGTATCAAAGAGTTTGAGTGCCTCTAGAGCCTGCCGCTCTTCTTCATTCCATAGAGAGTCGTGAGGACTCAACAACGCCACATATACCTCCGCATACAAGTGTAAATCCTCAATGAGGTGGAAGGCTTTCGCCCGATTATTCACCGCCAACTTAATGGTCTTAAATAAATTGTTTTTCCGCACTAGTGTCTCACGACATTAAAAAAGTGTAATTTTTGCATTTTAAGCTTGTACT
>CAYUKP010000285.1:0-2462 GCA_964445335.1 uncultured Verrucomicrobiales bacterium | reverse complement strand
CCCGAAAGGGTCACGACACGGTTTGCTAAACTTCCCCCAAGCCCCTTATATGTCGTAGGCAAAAACCCCTCTTCTCCGTGGCATGTTATATCTACACCTAAGCTTCTTAGAGCCGTGAAGAGGTCTTTCTGAGGACGTTCATGCATGCGATCAACCCCATTGAGACCATAAGACCCTTCGATCACTAGACTGGTCGCAGAGACAAATCTCGCTACGGTTCCTGCATTGCCAATAAAGTGCGAGGCACCATCACCTATGAGTTGAGCAGGAGGTGTGACCAAGAGCCCCTTATCCTGATTCGTAAAGCTGACCCCAAAGGCGGTGAGAGCGCCTCTCATATAAACAGTGTCATCACTTTCTAAAAGGTTGTGTAAGACAACAGGCTTGTCCCCCAGAGCTGCGAGTAAGAGAACGCGATTGGTAATGGACTTCGACCCTGGAATGGTGATCTTTTTCATATGGTGCATCTATGACAAAGGGCACGATGAAGTCAATTCAGGAAGTGGCGGAGCCTGCTAAGCCCCCCCCCCTCTTTCTCATGCCCCTCGCCTTTCCAATTGTATGCATTACCTTTGTGATTCCTTTATACTGAGCACATCTTTTAAGGCGATTTCTGAGAGTTGCTTATCTGAAATATGTTCAGCCCATTTTTGAGCCGCCTCTATATCGACTTTAGCAACATCAAACAAAACTCTAGAGATCGCATGATCCAATGTAGAGCTTTGTGGGAGATTCACTAGATGTTGTAGGGCGCCATCGAAATCTGATTTGATCCAATTGGCATACACGCCACCTAGGTAAGACGCCTTCGCTGTCGAATGAATGTCAGACTTTAGGATCAGGTGTATATTTTCATCAATCTCAGTCGAGGTCTGAGATCTGACAGATAAAGCACCCATCGTATCAAATGAGTTCTCCACTTCAAAAAAATCCGGATTCTCTAAGAGCCAACTTTGGATTCTTTTTGGGTCTTCTTGCCATGCAGTCTCAACAAACGATTGAAGATTGAGAGCGCAAAACTCCTTGTTAGGTTTAATCAGCCCAAAGTTGTCAAGCCCTTCAAAAATATCGTCTTTATAATAATTTAGAATAACAGCTCCTACCATTTCCATGTCTATGTGGTGCTCTTCAAACCAATGATGATCTGTTAAAGAGCGAAGGGTTAACGCCTCATCTTGCTTTAAACTCTCCAGCAGGCTTTTTTTGAATTGATTCTCCCCTAGCATAAATTGCTCACTAAGATGTTTTAATAGCCCCTTTTCACTAGCCTCCCTTTGGTGAGAGATAGAATGAGTGGAGCGAACAACCTTAGAAGCAGGTTGTCCTTGTATGGTGCGGGGAGCTTGACTAGATGATGAGAGCTTAACCGTTTCTGACTCATCTTTAGATAAATTCAGAGCAATGCATCCCATAAAAAGAAGAATGCAACTTATGATTAAGAATTTGGTTCTTCGTAGAACGTTATTGAGCCAGTTTAAGTTTGCCACAGTAAAATAAGATTATTGTTCTCTAATTATCAAAGGGGCAGAGACCCTTTGCCTTAACTTTTGCAGAATGGGTTTTAAAGTTCAACCCTTCTCACACTGCATTTGATGACAAAGCTCGTTTAACCTCTCCTCTTACCCGCTCCAACTTTTTAAGGCAAACTGGCTCCACGAATTTCTCCGAAGAACCTATGACCGCCACTTAACAGCTTATATCCACAAGGCATCCTTACGACTATCGTAAGGAAGCCAAATGAGAGCAACATCTTCAATGAGAATATCTTTTTTGTAAGGTTTAATTTGTTGAGTTTCTAAGGCGGTTGTTTGGGTGTCGAGTTGCGAATCTAAGGTTGCAATCTCTCGTTGGAGTTCCCCTTCGATTTCCAGCAGATCCCGTTGCAGCAACTCTGCCTTTTGCTCTGCACGCCTGATGTCTCCATGCTGCTGGATGGCACGAGACGCTCCTGAAATTGTACTACGAGTCGAGCGACGCCCTCCGAGGAGTCCTCCGAGAAGCCCTCCAAGGAGCGAGACGCCTGCTTGCATTTTGGCTGCATTGGCTTGCTCGCGTTCGCGATCAATGGCTATTTCTGCGCGTTCGATTTGATTTTGCTTCGTTCGGATTTTAGACGCATACTTCGAGCGTAAATCTTCAACCATTGCATCTCGTTGCTCTCTGGCATGCTGGGTGAGACGACTACGAAACTCTCTCTCTGATTCTCCGAGTTCTGAATAGACTTCTAACAGAGGAGAATAAAATAAAGTCATTCGCTCATTACGATAAATCCATTCTTTAAACTCATCCCTGATGGGCTTGTAGTTGGATGAATTCATGGCGTAACCTGGTAAAGAGGCAAATCCGACCTGAGGCTGTGGATTGTGCTGAAATTTACTAGATGGGAGCGTGAGCGAAATATCGGTGCTCCAATCTGGGCCATTTTCCTCTAGAGGGTTGATCTGTCTGAGAGGCTTAGCTCC
>CAYUKP010000284.1:0-2486 GCA_964445335.1 uncultured Verrucomicrobiales bacterium | reverse complement strand
AGGCCTGTGTAGAAGAAGATCCAAGCCAACGAGAGAGTCTCAAGCAAAGCCTCTACGAGGTCTTATTAGGCAATGCTCCAGTCCTCTCAGACCTCAACCCTGGTAACGTCCTCATCCAACAAACCCCTAACGCCCCCCGCTTTGCTCTCATCGAAGGCTTAGGGGAGAAAACTTTCATCAACCTAGCTTCTATTATTCCCTTCTTCGCTCGTAAGAAAATTAAGTGCAAATTTCACCAATTTGATAATCACTTAGAACGCCTCCCCAATTTCTAAAACCTTTTTCATTACCCCCACCTCTCTCTTACCAAACAAAATGAACACATTGCCAACAATTATTATTACGGGTGGTTCTGGATTTATTGGGTCAGCCTTGTGTAGGTATCTTATCAAGGAGCAAAAAGCCAAGGTGATCAATTTAGATAAGATGACCTACGCCGCGAACACAACGTCACTTCAGGAGATTCACAACTCTCCTCTTTACAACTTTGAGCAAGGAGATATCTGCGATCGAGCTATGCTCGACAGGCTATTTCAGAAATATAAGCCTAATGGTATTATACATCTCGCTGCTGAATCCCATGTCGACCGCTCAATAGATGGTGCGAGTGAATTTATTCAAACAAATATTGTCGGCACCTTCACCTTATTAGAGGCATCTCGCCACTACTGGAATGCCTTATCCTCCTCCGATACGACTTTCCGGTTTTTGCATATTTCCACAGATGAGGTCTATGGAGATTTACCACCTGAGCTCAATCATCCAGAGATGTTTACCGAAGCAACCCCTTATGCCCCCTCATCTCCTTATTCAGCAAGCAAAGCTTCCTCAGATCATCTCGTCAACGCTTGGCACCGCACATATGGTCTCCCTGTCGTCATGACGAACTGCTCAAACAATTATGGCCCATTCCACTTCCCAGAAAAGCTTATCCCATTAGTCATTCTTAATGCCCTAGATAACAGAAAACTACCCATTTATGGAAAGGGTGATCAAATTCGTGATTGGCTCTTTGTCGAAGATCACGTCAGAGCCTTATGGATTGTTTGGAGTAAAGGAGAAATTGGCGAAAGATACAATATAGGCGGGCGCAATGAACGCCGAAACATAGATGTAGTGAAGTCAATCTGTGCTATTTTAGATGAACTTGCTCCACACCAAAAGCCCAAGCATGGTTATGCCAGCTTGATCACCTATGTCCCCGACCGACCTGGGCATGATCTAAGATATGCCATTGATGCAACCAAGACCGAAACCAAACTAGAATGGAAGGCTGAAGAAAACTTTGATACAGGTATTCGTAAAACCGTCCAATGGTATTTAGACAACAAATGGTGGTGGTCTCCCATCAGAACAATTAAATATTCTGGCGAACGCTTAGGTGCCAAAGCATAAACATGCGTGCCTCTTTTAAAGAACTCTCTAATCCCAAAAAACTAACGACACCTTATCTTACTTTGAGAAACAAACCAACGATTAACATAAGTGTATGCTCCAAACAAATCTTATAAGATATGATCAACCTTAAACCCGACCTTTTTATTGGCAAAGGTGGTAATCAAGCAACATACCACCACCCTTCAGATGAGCAATTATGCGTAAAAGTGAACCTTCCTGGACGCCAAAAAATCTCTAACAAACGCCTCTCAAGAGAATTGAAGCTCTACAAAAGTTTACAAAGAAAAGCTCCCTCTCCTCATGTCCCTCAGTTTTTCGGCACTATAGAAACCAATTTAGGCAAGGGATATCTCTATGAAAAGGTTACAGACTTTGAAGGCTCTGTGTCGCAGGATCTTCATACCACCTTATGCTCTATCGAAGCCAGAGATGAGAACATGATCCAAGCGATTAGGACTCTTGGGCTCTATCTCTTAAACGAAAGAATTTTATTCCATGACGGTCTTCTCAGAGACAATACTCTGTGCCGAAAGACTAAGGACTCAACATATGAGCTTGTTGTTATTGATGGACTAGGGGACACTATTTTGATTCCCGTCTTGAGCTACATCCCATCTCATGCACGATCGAGAATACGTAAAAAATGGGAAAAATACATGATCAAAGAAACTGTTGTTAAACACCCTTGGATCAAAAGGTCTGATCTCATAATCTAACACTTATACTAAACGCCCTTTCTTATGCGCATCTTTCACGCCGCCAATTTTGCCTATAATAACCACGGTAATGCCTTTGCAAATCCCGATCAAAAGATCCAACATGGCTTTGTAGAAAACGGTCACTACAGCTACCTCTTTCCCGTCAACGACATCGCCAGACAGCTCTCTTGGCGTAGTAGTAAGAAAGGTGGCAAGGCGAAGATGAACCAGTCCTTTGTCGACACCTGTCTCAAGGTGCAACCTGAGCTTCTTGTTTTAGGTCACGGTCAACTCCTCGACCTTGAGAGTATCCAACGAGTGAAGGACGCCCTGCCTCACCTCAAAATCATTCAATGGTTTGTCGATCCGCTGGAATACCCAAATGTCTAC
>CAYUKP010000283.1:0-2500 GCA_964445335.1 uncultured Verrucomicrobiales bacterium | reverse complement strand
GAAAAATCATGAATAAATCCATGATTTTTCTTTCAAGTTTTATTTAGAGAAAACCTCATCACCTAATCTGCATACATGATGAAGCAATCCAAGGTTCATATCTTAGCGGCACTCCCTACCAGAGCGTAAACTCTTAGAAGAGCGACCTCTTCTACGCTTAGATGAAGAAGTGCTTTCCTCTGAGGAATCTTCTTCAGACTTCTTACAAGCTCGCCCTTTACCTGAACGCTTACTTTTACGCTTCTTAGAGCACTTCTCTTCTTCCTGAGTAATTGGGAAAATATCTACAATGAGATTCTCTACTCTAATACTTACATTTGCTTGATCACATATCTCTGGAGTGCTCGCGAGACAAATCTCGTAAGTAAAGGTGTAAACACCATCGACAGCTGATGTCGGAACAATAAAGAACCCGTCCTCATTAATTTCTAAGCCTTCTAGACCGCCGTTATCGATAAGAGTGATACCTGAGATGAGACTAATGTCATCAATCAACACATCGTTAGCCAAGTCATTGTCTAAGATCGAACCAAGCTCAGTACCAGCTTCAACAGGAGTTTCGGTATAGTCTTTATCGTTTGCAATAATGTTCTCACAGAACGTAAAGGACTCAGAACAACCTGCGTCTTCACAGTCAATCAACCCATTACAATCGTTATCGACTCCATCTTGACAGAAGTATTCGGTATTTTCTACACAAGCTCCTGTAGCAAAGAGTTCAGCACACGCTTCATCATCGCAATCCACAGCTCCATTCCCATCATTATCGATTCCGTCTGAACATGCGATACAGGAGTTCTCACATGCGGTAAAGAAGACCTGAAACGCGATTCCTAGTGTGGCCTTAGGGCGTGCGAGAGTTAAGGTAATTTCCTTGGTCGGCTCAGATGGAGCAAAGGTTAGGGTAATGTCTTGGTTCTCCATTGTGCTGTAAATGGAACCATCGATGATGGTGGCATTTGAGCTGAGTTCGTCTGGTTGCACAGACATATTTGTGATGCTTTCTCCGTCGATTCCATCAAAGTCGGTGGCTACAATTCTAAAGCCACTCGTAGGAGTTGGGAAGGTAAAGGTAATGGTTTCCTCTAGGTTTGTGGAAGTCGCATCCTTACCTGAATCAGCCCAGAGGAAGGAATTATGAGGAGAAAAGGTTGTATTATAAGCTCTCCCGGAAGACAAGCCGTGAGGAGCGCTTGCCCAAGAACCTACACCTCCGTTTTCGAAGACAATCTCGCCACTTGGTTGAGCCTCAGCTGGTAGACTAAAGTATGAGTCATCTGTGGCTGCAATACTTCTCGCACAAGGGTCATTATTGTTTTCAACTCGAAGGGTAACGTTCGCATCATCACATACCTCATCATGAGCAGAGAGACAGATTTCATAAGTAAAGGTATACGTCCCATCTTCAGCAGAAGCAGGAACTGTAAAGTTGCCTCCCGCATCTACGCTCAAACCAGTCAAGCCTCCATCATCTAAAATTGTAATCCCCATGAGAGAATCGACTTCATCAATCGCAGGAAGGTCGTTAACGGTGTCATTAGCTAAAATAGATCCTAAACGCTCACCTGGAACTACAGCAGATGCGGAGTAATCATCATCATCTGCATAAATCGCATGACATGTGGCTTGGGTATCGAAGCATCCAGTATCTTCACAGTCGATCGCTCCGTCACAATCATTATCAAAGCCGTCTTCACATTCAGCGGAAGAGTCTTCTTCACAAGCACCACTTGCTATCAACTCCTGACACGCTTCGTCTTCGCAATCAACAGCTCCATTGCCATCGTTATCAATCCCATCAGCACAAGCAATACAAGAGTTTTCACAAGCAGTGAAGAAGACTTGGAAAGCAATCCCTAGGCTGGCACGTGGGCGCGCTAAAGAAAGCGTAATCTGCTTCGTTGGTTCCTCTGGAGTAAAGGTTAAGGTGATGTCTTGGTTTTCATCTGTGCTGTAAATAGCCCCATCAATCATCGTTGCATTATCACTTATCTGATCTGGCTCGATTGATAAGTTGGTAATACTTTCCGCATCTAACCCGTCAAAGTCTGTTGCAATAATACGAAAACCACTGGTTGCGACAGGGAAGGTAAAAGTAAGGGTCTCCTCTAAATTTGTGGACGTCGCATCTTTGCCCGAATCAGCCCATAAAAACGAATTCAATGGTGAAAACGTGGTATTGTAAGCCATTCCTGAAGAAAGCCCTTGAGGATAACTCGTCCAAAAGCCGGACCCTCCGTTTTCAAACTCTATGACGCCACTATTTTGTGCTTCTTGAGGGAGGTTAAAATATGATTCATCGGTAGCTGATACGGAATCAGCATCTACACATTCTTGAGCCGAAGCAAATGATGTAGAAATGACACAAGAGGCTGCTACCGCCACAAATGCCTTTCCAAACCCCCTTTCAGAACCCTCTCCTGAAAGGGGGTTTGGAAAGGCATTTGTGGTGGTAGCAGCATCTTGTGTCATTTCTACATCATTTGCTTCGGCTCAAGAA
>CAYUKP010000282.1:0-2502 GCA_964445335.1 uncultured Verrucomicrobiales bacterium | reverse complement strand
TATATTTCAATACGAGTGCATCGTATGATGATAAGTCCCCCTCTTGAGCCTTTTTAACGAGTTCACGGTCTGACTCTACATCCATTTCTGAGTCATGGCATTTTTGGTCCGAGGGCATATCCAATCTTAAGTTGTTAGATTTTCGAACCAGTGTCAGCAAAAAAAGACTAAAAAGCGCCAACTAAAGATCATTATGCATCAGAACCCTGACGCGACATTGAAATCGATACGTACTCGGTCTCTGGTATAATAAACTTATAAGTTGTAATCGTCGCACTCTTAATCGGGAAGTGGTCGAACACTACCTCTAGCAATTCCTCATTCAGCTGCTCGATCAACTTTCTCGGTTTCTCTTGCGCCACTTTCACGAGTAGCTGACTCACGCTATAATAGTCGATAGTGGCTTCAATTTGATCTTGAGTGCCGAACAACGTCCGCTGCGGCTCAAAGGATAAGGTCACCTCAATGTCTTGAGGGGAAGCTCTCTCCTCATCTGGCACCCCAATATATACAGGAATGCGGAGTCGAGAGATTGTGATATTGTCTTTCATTATTCTATGTTCTAATAGTATTGTTCACACTTTCGAGTAATCGTGGGGGGACTCTAGTCTGCCTAAGTCTTACCGACAGGCGCAGATCACATCCTTCAGCATCCCAATATGATTAAGTGTGAGAGTTGGGCGCTCCGCAACGAGATCTCCGACTGAGTCATATCCTGTCAGTACGGCCACGGCATTCACTCCTACTGCTTGAGCTGCATGAATATCATGTACCATATCACCAACAAATCCTGTCTTCTCGGGCTCCAATCCATGAGTCGCCATAATCTCAGGAATCGTCTCACATTTATTTAAGACGCCTGCATATATCGCATCGAAGTAATCATAGACACCAAAGCGTTTGGCCTGCTCAACCAGATTTCCCTGATCCATACTAGAGAGAATAATCAACTGGATACCAGCCCCCCTTGCCCATTCCAAAAATGCGCGAGAGTGCTCTAGTAAGGTCACTGGCTGAGGGCACTCTACAAAGGATTGACGAAAAATCACTTCTAATTCCTCTAACGGCACATCAGGCAGGACCTCTTCATAAAACTTGGGATAAGGTAAATAAAAGTCCTGCCTAAAACGCTCCGCATCCCATTGCTCTAGACCATATTTCTTGAACACTTGGTTTGTTGCATAAACGGTGGGCGTAAAGTCATCCACCAATGTGCCGGACCAATCTAGTAGTAATGTTTTCATGACTCTAACTAGCCATCACTTTACAAAAATGCAAGCTCCATACGAATGCCATTACAGCAGAGTCCACACTCTTAAGGTTTACAAAAAAACAGCATGAAGCACCATATATATTACCATACACTCTGGTCGCATATTGGCACTAATAAACTGAGCGAGGATGAAAAGCTTCCATCCAAGAGATAAAAAGGCCAAGAGGAAAAACTCTTAGCCTAGAATACTGATCATGGAGCGAGCATGCGCTCCTCGGTGGCTGGCCTTAACGCCCGCCTAAGAGACCTCCAACAATGCCACCTAGCATTCCGCCGCCTCCTGATTTCCCCTTCATGACCATGGATGCAATGTCATCAAGTGCGCTCCCATCACCGTCACGGTCAAGAATCGCGCTAATCCCTGATGCTTGATCTGGCGTACCCTCATCTTCACGGCCTTTCTTTGCTAAGAAGCCCATCACAACAGGTACAATCATCGATACAACACTACCGACCTTTCCAGCATCTAGTCCTAGCTTCTCACTTAATGCGTTTGTAGCGATCTCTTCAGCACCGCCACCTAAGAGCGCACTCAAAGGGTTTCCGTTTCCACCACCTAATAAGCCACTCAACTGTCCGAGATTCCCCAATAGCCCCTCAGATCCACCAAGGGAAGAAAGCAGTCCTGATACCGCATCAGCGCCACCTTGATCCTGCTGTGACTTTAGACCGTTCAACACCATTGGTGCGATTGCTTCTAATGCACCTGAAGCTTGCCCTTCATCTAATCCTAACTGAGAAGTCAACGCTCCTGTAAGTTCTGATCCATGCTCTGCTAGTAATTCCTTAATTAGTGTCATATTCGTTTGGTTTGTTTCTCGTTTAGAAAAGCGTTTGCTGCTAAAAGGCACAATTTATTTCTGAGCTTTACTCAGACTCCGGGAGGACCACCTCTATGCCATCCGGAAGGGTGAGTTCGTTGCTTAAATTGAGCTCTGTAAAGAAGCCTGTCTTATACATTGTAATTGTCAACACCCCACCTTCCTCAACAGCCCTTAAGCGGTGCCTACTCTTGGGTAAGCGGTGGCCATCACCTTCTGAAACATATCGGATCGCTCCCTTGCTTCTGGTAATCTCTACTTTACCAGGCATCGCAATCATGACCTTCTCGATGCCTTCCGCTGACCTGGTATAGGATTGTGACTTTCCATAGGGGGTCGCCATTGCCACGATCAATAGAATCGTGACGATTCCTCCAAACATCGCTGGTAACATCCACCATGGTCGCT
>CAYUKP010000281.1:0-2505 GCA_964445335.1 uncultured Verrucomicrobiales bacterium | reverse complement strand
CATTCGATCCAAAAGGTCGGTTGCATCGCATCATAGCGCACTGAGTCTGCTCCTGTGCGCGTCGTGTAGAGAATATTACTAGGCTCCTCGACCAACTCATCAAAGAGGCGCGTCAGACAGTAGGAACGAATTTCGTCCATCCCCTCGCTCTCCAATGCCCCAGGCCCGCCTTGAGCATGATCGATCAGAGCCTCAATGACAATTTCTATATCGGCTGTCCCTAGTTCAATTTTGAGATGAAGAGCAGCATCTTTGTGTTCCGTAATGATACGTTCCAATCGGCTCAGGACATTACGAATCTCCTCTGGTTTATTTTCTAGAATTTGCTCGGCTTGTTCGTCAGAAGGCACTGCACACGCCTCCTCTGAAATATCAAAGAGCGGGCGAATCGCGTCTTCTCTCGGCAGAGAGATTTTTGTTGCTTTGGATAAGGAGGAGCCGATATCGTAGCTAAACGGCTTTTTATTATAAGAAGAGTCGGACATGATAAAAAATCAAACTTAGATAAACAGGCTACCTCCCCACGCAATACATAGGCTGAAGCCCGAAGCCCAAAGAATTTGACGCAAGCACAGAGTCAGTGCAAACTTCCAACGCATTTCGCGAATAATCGTTACCAGCGTGACAATGCAGGGCAAAAACACCCCCGCCAAATACACTGCCGTGAGTACCTGAATAGGGGTCTCCAATGCCACACTCAGAACGCCAGCTTCTTGGTTAAGTAATCCTACTGCAATCCCATCTTTCCGAATCGATCCCAATACAACCGCCGTTACGGCTTCCCCGGGGAGGTTAAAGAGCGCCATAAGAGGCGTCAACGCACTTGTGATATACGCCAAAACCCCACACCATTCGAGTAGCCCTGTAATAAAGCAAATCGCCACAAAAATAGGCACGGCTGTCATCGCAAACTGCTGCAACTCTCCCAAAGCATCTTTTAAGGAGTCTCGCCACTGAGGCATCGAGACAGATGTAACCGATGGCTGTGAATTCTTAAGTTTCTGCACTGCTCGCACATGCTTAGGCGTCGTAAAACGCAAATATATCAAGGTCGTAACCGCAATAAGAATCAGATAAACTAATCCCATCTGAGGACAATCAGCGGCTGCAAATACCGCAAAGGTTGCAGGCAACTGATAAGAACACGCGGCTCCAAACGAAATGGCTGAAATACATGCACCTCGACCACACTGGTCACAAGCCCGACTCGACACCACCGCGGGCACATTGCACCCAAACCCCATAACCACTCTGACGAGGTCGTCACCATTAATCCCCACATACTTGAGATACGGGTGGAGCACATACGAAATATGGTGCGTCAACCCACTGGATTTATAGAGCGATAAGATCACAGAAAACAACAGCACTGTCGGGAGAGCGTAGAGCAAGAGAAAGGGCAACATCGCAACCAATCCGTAATTCCCACCAAAGAGCGCAGACCAAAAAGGCGACCACCCCTCGACCGCTTGAAGCAAAGGCGCAACTGCATCAGAAACAGGATCATAAAGACGATCTGCGAAGGAATTAGCATGAATAACCGAACACACCGCTGGAACAAACAGTAACACGACAGCTATAAACGGATGAGACCCTAATCTCATCAAACCTTTCCTTCCTGGGGATGCATTCTCTGAAGCATTCATTTATAGCAACGTTGTAACAACAACACATAAAATCAACCCATAAATGTAATTTTGTTGCAATAAAATATTTCACAAAACCTCTCCTATCAAATCTCTGCTAAAACAAGAGAAAGAGTGAAAAAACCTTTTCTCCTCACAAAAGATCGCTACAACAAGGAGAAATGTCTATCGAGCTCACCAGAAACTTTTCCATCATAGCCCATATTGACCATGGGAAGACCACCTTGTCAGATCGGTTATTAGAATACACTCAGACCGTTAGCCAACGAGAGGCTCAAGCACAACTCCTAGATTCAATGGATCTAGAGCGTGAGCGTGGTATTACGATCAAATCACACCCCGTGACCATGTTCTACCCAGCCAAGGATGGTAAGACGTACAAGCTCAACCTCCTCGACACTCCTGGTCACGTAGACTTCTCCTATGAGGTTTCACGCTCATTAGCAGCGTGTGAGGGTGCTATCCTCATCATTGATGCAGCCCAAGGCGTAGAAGCCCAAACCATGGCAAACGTCAATCTCGCGATGAACCAAGAACTGACCATCGTACCTGTGATGAACAAGATCGACCTCCCTGCTGCTGACGTCCCCAAATGTCGCCTCCAGTTAGAAGACCTCTTGGCCATCCCCGGTGAGGAAGCCATTCCCGCATCAGCGAAAGCCGGCATTGGCATCGAAGACATTCTAGAGGCTGTTGTCCAGCGCGTGCCTCCTCCGACTGACAGCGAAGACGGCCTCTTACGAGCATCCGTCTTTGACTCAGTTTATGACACCTACCGAGGTGTGATTTCGTATGTCCGTGTCATGTCTGGATCAGTAAAGAAAGGAGACCGCATCAAACTCTTCGCAACCAATTCTAC
>CAYUKP010000280.1:0-2512 GCA_964445335.1 uncultured Verrucomicrobiales bacterium | reverse complement strand
TTCTCCCAACTTTCAATTAAAAACTTGTCTGTCATGGCTTCGTCTCCGCCTTTTATATTAAAGGGGACATTCATGCGGCTTCTGATGTTTGCATCAGCGACTGGAGTGCTGTAAAAGCCATTGGAAGAATTGATCACGTCATATATCAGTTGCGATTTGCTGATAGAGCGCTGTTCACTCGCTTCAATACCGCCATGCCTCTTTAACCAACTCATCGTCATACCGACGACTTCAATATTAAATGTGGCTGGCGTATTAAGCAAATTTCCAGAGGCGCTATTTTGGCCATAATCGAAAACAATTGGGCAAAGAGGAGAGGGAGATTTACCTTGGAATAGATCCTTACGAACTACGGTTAAAGTAAGTCCAGGGTGACCAATGTTTTTTGATGCGCATGCGAATAGAACCCCTACATTTGATCCAACCCAGTCGATTGGTTTGGTGCCTAAATCTGAGCTTGCATCTACAACCAATGGGATGTGTTGACGAGATTCTGGGAGTCGAGGCAACCGATGAAGTTCTACTCCATTGACGGTTTCATTAGAGCACACATATACATACTTACTGTCTTTGGAAATGTTCTCTTCAGTCAGTTCTGGAAATAGGGTGAATTTCCCCGTTGCGTCTTTGCCACAAATTTCTTCGACCTCACAATACCGTGTAGCCTCCTGTACCGCTCTTGCGCTCCATGTGCCGTTCACAACGTAGGTTGCTAGATCATTCTTTTGGGCACAGAGGTTTAGAGGAACTGCTGCAAATTGCCCATGGCCACCACCATGAGTAAACAGAATTTCATATGAATCAGGAATATTTAAAACCTGCCTTGTCGTCTCTATTGTCTTATCAAGAATTTCTTGGAATTCAGGGGAGCGGTGGGAGAGTGCTAACGAGGTAAACCTTTGCTTAGAGAAGCTTTCAGAGATTTCTTTTTCTACCTCTTTGGGTAAACTTGTAGGTCCAGGGCTGAAGTTGATGCAATTTTCAAAAGGAGCTGAAGAGTTTAAAGATCCGTGTAAAGCAGGGTGTTTATCGCTATTATTCATCATATATTTAATTTCTTTAAGATGATTCCAATCAAAACATAATGTGACCTTGAAAGGTCATCTTGCAATTGATATTGGAAAATTTTTTAGAAAACTTTAGAGGGCAACGCTCTTATGGGCGACTTGCTTGCGCTTAATAAGCTTCCAATATTTTATCAATTCTTTCCTCACTGTAGGGGCGAGAAAATAAAGTCCTACAAAATTTGGGATACAAAGAAAATAGATGAGAGCGTCTGAAAAATCTAAGACGATATCTAACTTTAAAACGCAACCTAGTGCAATAAATCCACAATAGAATATATTATAGAAAAGGGCTCTTTTCTTCCCTTCGCCTACCAAATAGATCCAAGCTTTGAGTCCGTAATATGACCACGATAGAATAGTAGATACACAGAACAAAAGCGAAATAATGGCTATAAAATATGGAGCCAATTCAAATTTATAAGCAAATGCTTTGGAAGTCATTTGAATTCCTACTAAGGCTCCTCCAGCGGTCATTTGATCTGCAAACTGAGGTTCTGAAACCATGGTGGTGACGATTACCAGGGATGTTAATGTGCATATCACAACGGTATCAATAAAGGGCTCTAGCAATGCAACAAACCCCTCGGTAACAGGTTGATCTGTTTGCACAGTTGAATGGACAACAGCTGCCGACCCCACTCCTGCTTCATTAGAAAATACCGCTCTCTTAAAGGCCATAAAGATCACAAAGAAAACTCCTCCAGAAATGGATTCTGCTCTAAAAGCTCCTTCCAAGATTTTCTCAACAGCTGAGGGGATGAACGCTGCATTGAGCGTTAAAATAGCTAATGCTCCAAAAATATATAATCCGGCCATTAGAGGAACTAATTTAGAAGTGATTCGGGCAATCCCCTTGATCCCTCCAATGATAACCATGCCAATTACGCTGGCTAAGATCACCCCAAAGAGCCACCCACGATTAGCGAAAAAGCTTTCTTCTCCCCCCGTAACAACAAGAATTTGTTCAAATGCTTGATTTGACTGAAACATGTTTCCTGAACCTAAGCACCCGACTGTCATGGCAATCGCATATGTAGTTCCTAAAACTTTCCCCAGCGAACGAAACCCGCGTTCGGCTAACCCTTTTTTAAGATAATACATAGGCCCTCCAGAAATCGATCCATCTGCATTCTCTTCTCGATACATTACGCCTAATGTACACTCGACAAATTTTGTCGTCATCCCTAGTAGACCCGCAATAATAATCCAAAAGCAAGCTCCTGGGCCTGCAAGAAAAATGGCAATAGCAACTGCTCCGATGTTCCCTACTCCTACAGTTCCTGCAACAGCGGTGCATAGCGCAGCAAAATGGCTGACTTCACCTGGAGCATCTTTATCAGCAAAATCTCCTTTCACTAACCTAAGTGCATGCGTAAACCCCCAAATATTTACCCCTTTGAAGTATAGGGTAAAGAAAGCAGCCAAAGAAATCATGGCAAGAATGA
>CAYUKP010000279.1:0-2531 GCA_964445335.1 uncultured Verrucomicrobiales bacterium | reverse complement strand
ACCCGTCCTATGCTGCCATGTAGCTTTGGCAGGATCTTCTGCACGATTTGCTCATCTAAGCAGAGTCGCCATCCTTCCGCTTCCCACTCCGCCTTATCCTCAGCGAAATAATAACTCACCTTCAGATAACGCGAAATCTCATTGGCCGTCCGGTATGCAAACTCGTACCTTCCTGCCTGCATCAGACCAAAGAGATTCAGAATCTCCGTCTTCACCTGCCCCAATAGAACTTCCGGTAGTGCCTCGAGCCCTTCGAGTTCTCCACGAGTTGCTCGTGCGAGCGCCATAAACTGCTCCGCTTCTCCTGCCTTAGCTTTCTCTATCTCTACAGGCTCATATGGATTGTCAAGAAACGCTCCAAACTCTTCTTCATCCACCTTATACTCGATCACATTAGCTCGATCTAAGACCTTAGGGCTAAACATATACGTCGTCTCATCGATATTGACCGTCCCGATTACGAACAAATTACTAGGATACGCTATGGTCTCAGGAATGCGGTCTGCTCCATCCGTTGAGTTTCTTAACTCCTGACCCTCATTATGCAGCTGAAATTTTCCTTTCTCTCTCTGCTCCATCACCGAGAGGAAATCAGCAAAGTAACGCTCCACATGTGATAAGTTCATCTCATCTAGAATCAAAAAGTAGGGGGTATTCTTATCCGCATTCGCCCTCAGTAATAAATTCAATATCGCGGTACTCTGGTAAACAGGATCTTCTCCATCGCCCGTGAGATAATTCACAAAACCCAAAGTAGAGCGGTTATCCGTCCAGTCTGCCCCTACTGCTACTACCTCATAATTACTCCCCTCCTCATCCTTCGCAAAGTGCTCAGCCAACTCCTTCGCTTGCTTCGTCTTCCCTGTCCCAGACGCTCCCGTCAATATCACAAACGGCTTCGCCAGTAGGCTCGATACAAGCTTTTTGTTAAGACGTTTGTGGCAATTATACCCTTTTCTTAACAGCCTGTAACCTTCCTCATTATGAGAAATAAAATAATTCGGCACGTTCTTACTAAAAAATCTGCACAAGCCCATAAAATTGAGATTTTTATTGGACTCTCCGCCATTCCACTCAGTAGAAATATACCAATACTGTGACTCTACTCTGATGGGTTCTAAATTATATCTAACTTTTCCTGACTCAGTTAATCCCTCTTTAGTAAGTTCATAGTTTGAAACCTTAATTAAGTTCTTCAACTCTGCCAAATCGTATTTATCATTGTTGAAATGATTTTTATCAACGAGGCTCAAGAAGACCTCTTTCTCTGCGTGTGCTACGAATTTAATACATTCTGAAGCAAACTGACTTAAACTTTTATAAAACAATACCTCTTCTTCGTGCTGAACATCACTCTCTGAAGATTCAATTATGCGTATAACTTCACTGTAAGTATCATGTGAAACACACGACGCTATCTGATCACAGATACCAAAACGATCCACTCTTTTACCAATAGCTTTACACAAAGCAGGACTTGCAAAATCAGGACGTAATACACCCTTTATCCCAAAGTACCTCTCAGAATTAGTCAAAAAAAGCTTAAGCTCGTCTTTTCCTTCTGCAGAAAGGTTTTCATGTTTTTCTAGTGCTACTAAAAATTCTGACCAATTGGGCGGCTCTGCGTTAGACTGTTTCTTAAAGTAAGCCCAGAATCCTTCTACCTCGGATTCTGAAACGATTTCTTGAGCTTTTGCTTTAAACCGATTTAGCTCTTGCAATAAAGGCATAGTTAAAATTGCCAACATAACATCTAAATCTGCAATATTTTCAGAATTACTATCAGATGTATATAACTTAACTAGACCTTCTGTTGAATAAGCTGGATAACCAACGTTTCGATTCCACTCCTGTATAAAATTCTTCTTAACTCGCTTATCTAGCTTTACTCGCTGCCAATTTTTATCGAGAATTAGAGCGTAGCGCTCTACTTGTTCGAATTCATTTTTAGGGTGTACCAAATCTATCATTTTATAAGTGTTTCTTTAGATTCCTAGCTATAGCCTCCAATACTTGAACTGTAACAGAGTTGCCGAATTGTTGGTAAGCGCTTTTATTAGAATCGGGAAGCTTAAAAAGCTCTGGAAAGCCTTGCAGTCTTGCACATTCTCTAGGACTCAGCATCCTAGGGTTCTTGCCTTCCTGATTGACAAGAATTTCACTACCGTCCTTCCAATACCTAGCTGATATAGTCCATGTATAGGTAGATTCTTCTGTCACTAGATTATATCCAAACCCCTTTCCTTTGGCCTTATTTTCACGCTTCCTTCTTTGGTGCCCTTCCCAAATCCTATCAGTTATAGTCAATCGCATGTCAGGCTCTTTATCTAGAATACTGCCCACCAGTGTTTTCTTACCAGTTGGTCGAGGGTAATCAAACTCGTCAACTATACCATCTCTCCAAAGAACAATATAAATCCTTGGTCTTAGCTGAGGAACTCCGAAATCTACTGATTTCAGGACCATTTTTTTCGCCTCAGCCTGCAACTGCTTATCACTTCCTGAGTCAATAACCTCTTTGGGTATATTAC
>CAYUKP010000278.1:0-2541 GCA_964445335.1 uncultured Verrucomicrobiales bacterium | reverse complement strand
GTAATCGGTAAATGTACAAGACTAAAAGAGGCTTACTTTAAATTAAAATGCTCTAGTCCAGTGGGTGAACCAATTGCAGCGTAAACGCAAAATCCAACTGAATATTGTTCGTCGCTGCGACGATACCAAGGAGTTTAAAATACTTCCCAAGCGATGGATCGTCGAGAGAACCTTTGGTTGGCTTTCAAAATACAGAAGAATGTCCAAGGACTACGAGACGACGACAGAGTCATCCACTGCTATGATTCATATCGCTATGACGCGTCTAATGCTCAAACGTGCTGCCAAATTCTAACCGGTCTTAACATTTATTAGACGACCTCTTAGAAAGCTGCTTAGAGACAGCTCGTTCTATTCGGAAGGAGCTTCAGGCACTTCCTCAGTCGGAGTCTTTTTAGGCTTCGATTTCTTTTTAGTAGCCGGCACATTATGATCGACCTCATATTCTTCCATATCAGGTGGGACTGTGGCAATCGCCTCTTCCATTGTGGTCAGCCCCTCCTTCACCTTGATCATGCTATCCTGGTGCAAAGTCATCATGCCATTACGCATAGCAATCTTCTTAATAATGGCAGCCTCTTCTCCTGCGTTAATACCTTTGATTAACTCTTCGCTGGTAGCCATCAGTTCGTGAATACCAACACGACCTTTGTAGCCGTTACTACCGCAGCTGGGACAACCATCCTCATTAGCACGAGGCACTTTACCCGACCAACTTAGCGCACGCTGTATGATCTCCATTTCATTGCCTTCTTGGAGATAATTTTTCTTACAAGATTTACAGACGCGGCGCATCAGACGCTGCGCACAAACACAGATCAGTGATGCGGAAATCATAAAGGGCTCAATACCCATCTCTGTCAGACGCGAAACCGTAGTTGGCGCATCATTCGTGTGCAGCGTGCTAAAGAGCAAGTGACCTGTCAAAGCAGCTTCAACGGCGATCCCCGCAGTTTCACGGTCACGAATTTCCCCAACTAGAATAACGTCCGGATCCTGACGAAGGAAGGCTCGCAGCGCGGAGGCAAAGGTCAGGCCAATCTTACGTTGCATCTGCATTTGCAGGAGCCCCGGCAAAGTGTACTCAATGGGATCTTCAGCAGTACGGATACAGATATCAGCCGTATTAATTTCGTTGAGCGCTGAATAAAGCGTCATCGACTTACCGGAACCAGTAGGACCACAATGCAGGATCATTCCGTAGGGCCGCTGAATCAGCTCGCGATACAAGCCAAGATTACGCTCTGAAAAACCTAGCGCAGGCAGAGGCAAGGTGCTCTTCTGCTTATCCAAAATACGCATGACGATACCTTCGCCATGATTCAGGGGCGCAGTAGAGACACGCAGGTCTACATCGATTCCTTTTTTGTTAAACTGCTTAAAGATAATACGTCCATCCTGAGGCATCCGCTTTTCGGCAATATCCAGCTGAGCCATCACTTTTAGACGTGCTAGCAAAGCACCGGAAGCAGCCGGAGGAATCGTAAGACGATTGTTCAGCACACCGTCGACACGAACGCGCACCCGCGTCTCTTTTTCGAAAGGCTCAATGTGGATATCACTTCCCCCTGAGAAATAAGCCTCCTCAATGATACGGTTTGCCAACTTAATGATTGGCGCAGATTCCTCATCGGCAAATTCATCTTCGTCGATGTCCTCTTCGCTCTCAAAGTCAGCACCAAGGGCTTCAACCACATCACCAAAGCCCACAGCCTGATGCTCCGCCTTATCGTCGAGCGCTTTCTCGATCTCTCCTTGCAATCCAAGCAGGACAGAGACCTTCATACCCGCAATCTCCTGAACCTTCGTTGTGACCCGCAGATCGAAAGGATTACTTAAGGCAATAATCACGTGGTCTCCAGCGAAACCTAAGGGCAGCACCTTGTGCTCTTGGCAAAAGTCCTTATCAAGCTTCGAGTAAGTCGTTTCAGTGACCATGCATCGCTTGATATTGATTGGAGTAAGATCAAACGCACGGCTCTTAGCGAAAAGCAGTTGGTTTTGCGTAATCTTGTACTCAGAGGCTAGGAGGTTCTCAACAGCCTCCCCCGACATCTCCTCATCCGTATCAGTAATGTTCTTAAACTGCACATCAGTGAGGTGCCCCATCTGGAGCAAATTCTCCAGAATAGCCGTCTGTATTCGAGCAAGCGCCATAGTTTAAGAAATATTCGAAGTGTTTAACTGTGAGTTTTAAAAGCTGCCAAACTCGCTGCGAAGGAGTGGCATCGTGTTGAGATCGTCCTTAGTTTGGACAGAAGAATCTAGTTCCAATTTCTTGGCTAGCTCGGCAGCAGTCAGGCCATGATAGTCCATTTGCTCTTTTAAATAGCGACGCTGCTCCTCTCTCATTAAGACCGAGATTCGACTCTCAGGAGCCACTGAACGAATCTCATGCCCAAGTGCTGTAGCAATTGACTCATCAGAAAGGGGAGCATCTTCACTCTCATTAACCGCCTTCTGGATAACCTCCTGAATTTGTTTATAGTTACTTGGCCAATCGTAAGCTAACATCGCGTAAGCGCCTTCGGGAGTAAAGTC
>CAYUKP010000277.1:0-2549 GCA_964445335.1 uncultured Verrucomicrobiales bacterium | reverse complement strand
TTTAAGGTATGCGTCGCCCTCGTATTCTTGCTCCTCATCACCACAAAACAGCTTTCTACCATTGCGTTTCTCGTGTCGTGAATCGTGATTTTGTGCTCGGGGATCGTGAAAAGCAGGTGTTTCTCTCCTTGATGCGGTTGTATGAAGGTCTCTATGGATTACGTATTCTATCCTATTGTCTCATGTCTAATCATTTCCATATTTTGGTTGAGGTTCCTCAGCGTCCTTCTCAAGATAAGATGTTCTCAAGTAAGCAGTTAGTAGAGCATGTGCGTCTGCATTTGGGGGATGATCAGGCGGATTCTTTAGCAGAGCAGTTACAGGCTTTGGAAGCAAGAGGGGCTCTTGCAGAGGTCGAGGAGTTATGTGAAAAATGGTTTAGCAGAATGTGGTGTGTCAGCTCGTATATGAAGGTGCTCAAGCAACGCTTTACTCAGTGGTTTAATCGTCAACACAAGAGAAAGGGGACGTTGTGGGAGGATCGTTTTCGTTCCGTTTTGGTAGAAAACGAGGGGAAGGCTTTGCGAGCGATGGCGGCTTATATCGACCTTAACCCTGTTAGAGCAGGGATTTGTGACGATCCGAAGGATTATCGTTGGTGCGGATATGGGGAAGCTCTAGGTAATACGGCGTCGAAGAGGGCTCAAGAGGCCTTGATGTATTTGGCTTCATTGTCGTTCCAAGGCGGTGAAAAACCTCAAAGCCGTCAGCCTAAAACAGCTCGTCAAGCCTTTGAATATTGGAGGCGTGTGTTATACGGATTACCTGAGGATGAGATGCTTTTATCCTCTCATCAAGAGCAAGTGGCAAGCATTCAAGAACAACAAAAACGTCAACAGCCGGATCTTCATGAATTGAGTTATCGTAAAAAGCTGTCTAAAGAGAAAGCTTTACAAGTATTGCAGGCAGGAGGACGATTGAGTGAAGCAGAATATTTGAGGTGTCGTGTGCGATACTTTTGTGACGGAGCCGTGCTGGGAGGAAAGGCGTTTGTGGAAGAAATCTTTCGAGAAAACAAAAAGCTTTTTGGGGAGAGTCGAAAAGATGGTGCGCGATTATTGAAAGGTTTGGAGCTATCCAAGCCAAAGGAGAGGCTTTACAATCTAAGAAATCTGCAAAAAGATGTTTTTTCTTAGATCGTAATGAACTTCCCTAATGTTAACTTAGATGTTGTTGAACATCTTGATCATTATGTTGCAGTCAATAATTTAAAAGTGGTCTTGAAGGTCTGAAAATTCGAGCATACGACGTCTGGCCATATCTAGTGCAATTTGGCTGACGACGAATTTAAATTCTTTTCTCCCGCGTCTAATGTGCCGTCTGATAACATAAGTAGGGTGGTCATATTGAGCGAGAGCCAAGAAGACTGTTCCAACCGGAAGTTCTGTAGTCCCTCCTCCAGGTCCAGCTATCCCAGTTACTGCAATTGCGTAATCATCGTGTGATAAGTCGAGTGCGCCTTCTGCCATGGCAATGGCTACAGGAGCGCTAACGGCACCATGTTTTTCAATTAATTCTTTTTCTACCCCTAAAAGTTTTACTTTTGAGTCATTAGAATAGGTGACGACGGATTGATCAAATGCAGCAGAAGCTCCAGATTCATCAGTAAGGCGACTCGCAATGTATCCTCCGGTGCAGCTTTCTGCAATCGCTAAGGTGTGCCCATCTTCTTCGAATAAATCAATAATGACTTGAGCCATTGTTTGGCCGTTATCGCTAAAGCAGTATTCTCCATACGCTTGTTTTAGGATTTTTTCCCCCTCGGCGACAGCTAATTCTGAGCCGATCAATCGACAGTCGACTTCGGCAGGGCGCGCGCAATAACCATATTCTAAATCGGGAACGTTATTGAGTAGTTCATCAACTTTGTTGTGTAGTTCGCTTTCTCCAATACCAGTAAACTTTAATTCACGATGATCTTGAGGGACGGAACCACCGACGAGACTTTCTAAAATGGGTTTCACTTCGTTTGTAAACATAGGTTGCAATTCTCGTGGAGGGCCAGGTAAGAGAAAAATTGCACAGCCCTTGCCGATTCTTGGCGGAATGTATACTCCAGGAGCGGTGCCGTTGGGGTTGACCAGAATTTCTGCTCCTACAGGTAATAGAGCTTGCTTGCGGTTAGCTTCGGCCATGAAGTAGCCTCTTGAATTGAAATAGTATTCAATGGTTCGAATAGCGTGTTCATCTTCGATCATTTCAACTCCTAAGACTTTCGCAACAATTTCTCGAGTAATGTCGTCACTTGTAGGGCCTAATCCCCCGGTCACGATAATTGCATCGGAGCGTTCAATAGCGGATTTTAGCTCATCAGAAATTGCTTCGCCATCTGGAACGGTTGATTGTCTTTGGATTCTGAGACCTAATTTAAATAGTGCTTGGCCAAGCCATGCTCCGTGTGTGTTTAGTGTAGTGCCTAATAAGAGTTCAGTCCCGGTGTTGATGACTTCAATTTTCATTATCTTTTCCTATAATCTTGGTCTAAGGATTATGCCAATGATTAGTATAGAAATTATGCTTACAATTTTGGTGGGAGTTATAAAGCGTAC
>CAYUKP010000276.1:0-2555 GCA_964445335.1 uncultured Verrucomicrobiales bacterium | reverse complement strand
TGATAATTCAGATATAACTCGGGATCAAGTCCAAGAAAATGCTAAAGAAAACATACTAAGATTATTCGAAAATATGCTTAAAACAATGGGGTTGAATACTCATGGTTTAGTGTTGAATATTGGCAAAGAAAAAGGAACTCCAAAACCACCTCCAAATATTCAAGTTTTTCAAACAGCTGCATATATTTCTGCTACAACATTAAGCCCTATTGCCAATCAAATATTTGTTTACTTTTTAAGTCTATCAGAGTTTGAAAATTTTGTTGGTGTTGACCAAAAAACTCTATCAGAGGAATTGTGTACAACGGTTAGGTCTATCAATAGAGGGTTAAAAGAATTAAGCGACAACGGAATAATAATTAAAACTAAAAACCCCACTGATAAAAGGAGAAATGACTACTTTTTGAATCCAATGAGTGCATGGAAAGGACGAATCCTTAATAGGAAAATAGCACTTGAAAAAATAAATACAGCTGACCCAGACCAACTTCATTTATTTGGTGAAACAGTTGACGAATCTATAGAAAGGGAAGCTAAAGAAATTAAAAGAAAACGTCCGAATCTATTTTTAGAGAAAGAAAAAGAAATGCAACTTAAATTTAATAAAATAACGCCTAAAATATCTGATATAGAGATAATTGAAGAGATTGGTGATGAGTTCGATGAAAAATAAAAATATGATTTATGCAAGAATTAAAAGATAATAATTTCAGTTCAATTAAACCTACAAGCATTAGACGCTCGGCAACAATTAGTATTAAAATAGATAACCTATCAAATGGTGTTAAATTAACCCCTAAATGGTATAGTAAACTTGAATCTAGCGCATTATACAGTATGACTCCAGATGAAAGAATTCAGATGCTAAGGAGGGAAATTATTCAAAACACAAAGGGGAAGGGGTTTCGATTAGATCATTTGACTACATGCTTAATTGAGTTTATGCAAGAATATTGTGAAGCTAATGAGATTGATGTGAAAGAGATAAAACCAACTGTTCTGTTTGCATAATAGTTTGCTTCCCCCCATCACCTGCTATAGGTTTTTTTAAGAATCGTACCCTCCAAATATGACATATTTCGAAGGTGTCATTCTAAGAAAACCTATCGTAAAAACGACAAATTAGGTACGGATTACTTCGGGGAAAAAAAGCCCCGAACGTAAGACGAAAGGGGCAAATATGACTTATTTGTCAGGTAACTCTTTGGCTCTGGCGAGTTGCTCCCCAGCAGAGCTCGCTTCCTTCCTCAAGCATAAACAAATATATGAATTAATGCCTATATTGCAATGAGTTTAAAATATAAACTTATAGCGCATTATCAGTTTTCTATACGCTACGCTAAAAACTGAATACTGCGTTCTGCGAAGCTGAACAACGATATGGCAATATCTAGCATTAACATAAAGGCTGTGAAGCCTAATTCTGAAGCACATAATTTTCAATCTAAAGAGCGTGAATCCTTAGATTATGTTTATGAAAGTTTGACCAAAAACAACGAGTCTTGGTCCATTTCGAGCGTTAAATCTATGGATGAACATTTGCGAAATGAGCATAAACGATTGACAGGTCGCAAGATGAGTAAGAACGCAACACCCATACGTGAAGCTGTTGTTAATCTAAACGCTCATCACACAATGGATCATTTAAAGCTTCTAGCGGACGTTTTAAAGCGTTCTCACGGCATTTCTTGCTTTCAGATACATATTCATCGGGATGAGGGTAAAAATCCCTTAGAATTGAATTATCACGCTCACATGCTGTTTGATTGGACAGAAAAAGAATCTAAAGAAATCAAACAACCCCGAAAGCAGAAAGATGGAAGCTATGAAAACGTGATGGTAAACGGCATAGGAAAGACCTTAAAACACAACAAGGCTTCTATGTCCAAAATGCAGACAATCGTTGCTGAAACGCTAGGAATGGATAGGGGAGAACGCAAAACTAATTCTAACAAAGAGCGTTTGGAACCCATAAAATATAAACGGGTTGAAAAAGAAAAAGAATTGAAATTACTCCAGGAACAAACGCATTCCCTGGAGCAAAAAAAAAATCAGCTTATTGAAAGACATCGAGAAGCTGAAGCAACAGCCAAAGCCAACGCACGAATTGAATATATCCGAGCCCTTGCCGAAGGAGGTCAAGGCGCTATTCGGGGGGATGTCGAAAAGCAAGTTCAAACCATTTTTGGAGCAATTGAATTCCAACGCAAAATCATTGACGCAATTGTCGAAGACACTAGGAAATTTGAAGATGCAATATCAATCCTTAACAAGAGAAAAAGCCAGTCAGAAATCGATGATAAAATTGCGAGAGTTGAACAATCAATTGGACGTTATAAGCGAAACATCGAGAAAGGTTGATTTGAAGAGGTTGCTCAAACGCAAAGCGCAACAGAAATCCAAAGGAAAAAACAATGGATTTTCTATGTGATATCCTTCCCCCTCCCGTCCCCCAAGGGGGAGCAGCTGATTAAAAATGTTGTTGTGTTTTGCCTCAATAATAAGGCGTTTTTTAGACTCAGCTAATCCCCTCTTCAAATGGGGGGAAATAAGTT
>CAYUKP010000275.1:0-2572 GCA_964445335.1 uncultured Verrucomicrobiales bacterium | reverse complement strand
ACTTTCTACTACGAGTGGGGTGGTAGCCTTTATTGTAGAGGGAGATGTTTGAGCCTAGTGTCCATTGTAACAATGGAATGTGAGGCTTGCAATTGTGAGTTCTATTTTTCATAAGGTCATAACAATGAACGAGGATTCTCCAAATATATTTCAGCGTTTGAAACCGTATTACGCTTATCTATTGAACGTGAAATGGACTTTCCTGACAGGCGTGTTAGCAGGTATTTTATACGGTATTTCCAGTGGGGCAGGGATTCCCCTCGTTACGAAGTATATTTTCCCGATTTTATTCCAATCCTCAGATTCTCCACAGGAGTTGATAGGGAATCCTTTTGATAACGCCCCATCTTACTTGCAGGGTATTCTTGCGCCTTTACAGGCATTACTTTTACCAATATTTGAGAGTATCGATGAAGGTTACCTTTCGCTGAGTAAGTTGCCGCAACACCAGTTTTTGCTGATTACTTGTGCTTTTTTACCAGCTACCTTTTTACTACGTGCGATCGGTGGGTACTTTAATCACTATTTAATTAATGCAGCAGGCCTCAAGGTACTTGAGCAGATTCGCATTGAAATCTTCAATAAGCTACAAATACTTTCACTGAAATATTATCATGATCACCATACGGGAGAAATCGTGAGCAGATTACAGGGATCGAGTAGTGTGCTAAGATCCACAATGATGGTTGCAATCAACGACATCATTGTCCAACCAGCAACACTCATTAGTGCTATAGCAGCTATTATTTTTATCGCTGTGACGGAGAATGGGGCGACACCTGCGTTACTAGGTATTGCGGGTATTCCTTTAGCAATTCTCCCGATCAGGGTATTCGGTAAAAAGATTAAAAAGAAAGCAAAGACAGCTCAACTCCAGACCGAAGATCTTTCTAATACGATACTTCAGAACGTTCAATCCCCTCTAGTTGTACGTGCCTTCAACTTACAGGACAAGCATAGTGAAAGTTTTAGGGATAAGACAGCACGAGTGTTAGCTAATATGCTGAAGGTTGAAATGTATTCTCGAATGATAGGGCCGATTATTGAGGTTTTAGCAGTACTAGGGCTCAGTGGGGCGATATACCTAGGGGTCAGTGGAGGGATGACTTTAGAGACTTTTACTGCGCTTGCGACGGCATTATATATTGCGTATGAGCCAGTGAAGAAGTTAGGAAAGCTTAACGGAACGCTACAAAATGGAGCCGTGGCTCTAGACCGTCTTGAGGGTATTTTACATTCCGAAGAGATCATCCCTGAACCCGAGCATCCAGAGAACTTTCGAGAGGCTGTTAGAGGTGAATTAGTGTTTAAAGATGCTGCGTTCTCTTATGATGGGGAGGAGCAAACTTTAGCTGGTATCAGTCTTAAAATACAGCCAGGCGAGGTTGTCGCTCTAGTAGGAGAGAGCGGTGCAGGTAAGACGACATTTATGAACTTGATTCCTCGCCTCTATGATTTGACGGAAGGCGAGTTTTTGCTCGACGGCATAAACGTTAAGCAGCTTTCTAAGGCAACTCTTAGAGAACAGATTGCTCTTGTTCCTCAGATGCCTACACTCTTTAATGTCTCCATCAAGGAGAACATTCTGTTGGGACGTCCTAGCGCATCTGAGGAAGATTTGGTCAAAGCTGCCAGTTATGCTCATGCTCATGAGTTTATTGCTTCATTACCACAGGGGTATGATACCATCCTCAGTGAAGGTGGTGCGTCATTGTCGGGGGGGCAACGCCAACGAATAGCTATTGCTCGCGCCTTCCTAAAGGACGCTCCAATACTTATGTTGGATGAGGCGACTTCAGCACTAGATAATGAATCGGAAGCGAAAGTAACGGAAGCGCTTGATCATCTGATGCAAGGCAAGACAACACTCATGATTGCCCACCGCGAATCTTCGCTTAAATCTGCTACTCGAAGACTTAGCTTTGAAAAAGGGCGCCTCATTAAAGATGAGCAACTCTAAGATGAGCGCGTCCTTGCCTCTGTAACTATTAGAATATGGTTTAACGCCACGCATTTATGATAATATGAAAATTCTCGTCACAGGTGGAGCTGGCTTTATAGGAAGTGCGCTCGTTAGGCATGTAGTTCATCAGACGCATCATCATGTACTAAACTATGATAAGCTGACTTATGCAGCTGATCCTCGTGCTCTTGAGAGTGTTCAGAGCAATGAACGCTATCGCTTTGTTAAAGGAGATGTGTGTGACCGAGCTTTGCTCACAGAGACCGTAATGGACTTTCAGCCCGATGCGGTGATGCATCTTGCGGCAGAATCACATGTTGACCAATCCATAGAAAACCCTTTGAAGTTTGTAGAGTCAAATGTGTTAGGTACGGTCACGTTGCTGCAAGTGGCGACCGAATACTGGAATACCTTAGACACAAGCTCTAAAAAGAGCTTCCGTTTTCTTAATGTCTCGACCGATGAGGTGTATGGAGATTTGCCAATCGATTCATCGGAGAAGTTTTCTGAATCTTCTCCCTACCGTCCGAGTTCGCCCTATGCTGCTTCTAAGGCCTCTGCTGACCACTTTGTACGCGCGTGGTATCGTACTTATGGATTACCCATTTT
>CAYUKP010000274.1:0-2586 GCA_964445335.1 uncultured Verrucomicrobiales bacterium | reverse complement strand
TTATTGCATCTTACATTCCAGTGAAACTGCGCGTCAAATTATCGGCTCTAGTTATGGCACTTTTAGTGCTCATACCTGTGTGCGGTTGTGGCAAAATGCTTTATATCCCAGAGACTTCTCATACTTCTTGTTGTCCTTGTCATGGTGACGAAAACAAAGATTCAGACTCTGAAGATCATGAATGTGGTGAGTTTTCTCATGCTCAGAGAAAATATGTCGTTGAGAACACGAATAATTCTCTCGACGATGATGCAGAGCATCAATCAACTATCCTAAGTAATGTTTTTGACGCTTTTTATTCATCTCAGTATAGCTCAGGTAGTGAGCTATCTTTGATTGATCCTCCGTGGCTCATACAAGACCATAGGTGGAAGTTGTATTGTAATTATCGTTTATAAGCCTAGTTCATAATCATAGGGGCACTTTATGGTGTCTATTTAATTAAAATAACTAGGGGAAATTGCTCGAACCCTTAAATCGGGCTAAAAACATTTATAAACATTATGAAAAAAATTATATTCAATCTACTACTATTCGTTTCCTTATTTGTTTCAGTTCAAGCTGAAGGAAAGCACCATACTGAAATAACTGACAAAGCCCGTAACGAGGCTGCTCTGAAAGCTCTTAAAAGCTCACCAACTACTGTTCAAGTCTATGCCAAAGGTCTTGTATGTGAATCCTGTGCCCTTGGTATCAGAAAAAAAGTTCAAAGACTTGATTTTGTAGATACAGGTAAGCCAAGCAAAGGTGTTGTTCTTGATGTGCGTTCACAACTTGTATCAATCTCACTAAAAAAAGGCGAGACGTTAGACAAACAGGCTTTGGCTAAGGCTATTAAAGGTGCAGGCTATGACCCAATCACTTTATTCATCCTTGAGAAAGGAAAGAAACTAAAGTCTGAATCTCTCACTAAATAAGGAGACATTTGCATGAACAAATATTTGATTATGGCTATTGGCTTAGCTCAGACCTCTATGGTGTGGGCTGACCAACCAATCATGAGCAAGATGCCTCGTTGGAGTGAGGGTTATGGTTTTCAGTTTGTTGAAGAATATCGCCATAAAAATGACTTGCTATTAGGGCGTGATAAGATCGGTAATGGACTCTCCGAAGATGTTCATATTTTGAATATTGAAGGGGTTTACACATGGGAAAGGTGGATTCGCCTTACTGCAAAATTGCCATACATTTTACATGCTGAACGTGAAATCCTAGATACAGGAGGAAATGTAGTAAAACAGACAACCCAAGGTTTTGGCGACCTCACTTTAGCTCTGCCATTGAAAAAATATTTCAATCTTGATGGTAGATCAGGCTCTTGGACTGTTGCTCCCCAATTACGAGTTCCGCTTGCGGGAAATAGTGATTACGAAATTGGAGACGGCGTTTGGGGTGGTGGCTTGTCTTTAGGGTATGAAACTGAAACTGCTGATTGGTTCATCGGAATGGGAACAACTGCTTGGGTATTTGAGCAAGACGAACCCTTTGAAATCTCAGCAAGCCTAGATGTTGGTCGAAATGTTTTCGCCTTTGGCTCTAGTGGTCAGATCACTTGGGAAACTGATTTCAAATGGGAGGACGATAGTTCTTATTTGTTAAAAGCTGGCCCTGCCATTTATTGGAAATATACAGATACAGTCCATCTCAGAGCTGAATGGAAACATGACTTCTACGATAAAAGAGGTGTTGTAGACCATGGAAATGGTGACAGCTTCAAAGTCGCTGTAGGATTTGTTTTTTAATGTGAACTTATCAAAAGCGAGATGCAGGTCATCTCGCTTTTTGATTATCAGTTACCTGAGTTTATCAGAAATATTTCCGAATCCTTTGGTATGAAACTCATAGGTTCGAGGATTTTGCAAATACGGGGTAAGACGAACAATGAGTGATTGGCTATGCTTCAAAGCTTTGACCAAGGTGTCGCTTTTTGGGTGAAAGACAGCTTCTTGATTTGTTGAAACAGACCATTCTCGCGTTACTGCCTTATGGCTGTCTATACGAGTTGTAACTTCTGAACCTTGAGCCATATGCTCCCCAACATTGATGAATGCTTGTAGCTCACCCTCATGGCGACGGATTATTAGTGAAGCTCTTTTGCACTCAGAGGTGAGCGAAAGAGTAACTGTCTCCGAGTCGTCAATTTTTGAAGTGGAGGTGGAAATATCCCATTTGGAAAGTTCTTCATATTCTGCTAACATTATATAGGCATATGTGCATTTGCCTTTGGCATTGCTGAATAGGGAGACTTTTTTTAAGTCCGGAATATTTTCCCAACGCATCACATGCTCATTTTTAAAAGTTGGTTTCTTAATGGCCAGGCCCAATCCTTCAAGAGCTGAAGGTGCGAAAGCATGTTTGCTCATCCCTTCAATCGTCAGAAGTGTTGCTTTATCATCTGAATAGACGACTTCATGTTTCCCGCTGTATCTATGTTTTTGACCATATACGCTTTGTTCAGTCGAAATCGGTTTACCAAGGATTTTTGCAACTTCTGAGGGAGGCTGATTCACGATCTTTGAAATATCGACAACTAGCATTTCAGCTTTACGTTTTGCTTCAGCATCAGCCCTCTGTTTTGCTTGGACT
>CAYUKP010000273.1:0-2587 GCA_964445335.1 uncultured Verrucomicrobiales bacterium | reverse complement strand
ATCGCGTAGAGGTCGGTATTTTATCCGAATGGAGACTGCCTAGTTGACGTGTCAGTGTTTCTGTCCTAGCTCTTGAAGCGATACTTTAATAAATACTTCGTAATGATGAAAAAAGTGATTATTCTGAGCGCGCTTTTGTCGCTAATCAGCAATGCTAATATTGTGTTATCAAATGAGTTTGAAAAACATGTCTATTACCTGAGGGACAGTGTGCTGGTAGAAGATGACCAAAAGGTAGCAAAAATTGGAGAGGTACTAAAGGGGTTCTTAAATGCAGAAAACTTCAAAGAGATTGAAGCCTACATGGAGCCCAAATCTTTCGAGGACTTTAAGATGATACCTGCCAGAGGAGAGATGACAGATGATGAATTCTTTGAACGACGAAAACCTGTAGAAGAGGTAACTGTACTCTTACTCATAGATGAAGGGGGTAGGTATAGAACCATAGTGAGAACAAAAGTAGGTTTACGGCATTCATACGAATCATTCGGGTTTGATAAAGAAACCCTTCTTGTGAGGAGCGGTACTCTGAATGCAAATGAGGACCCTATTTATAAAGCGATCTCGTTTCTCAATTACGATAAAAGTTTAAAATTTGAAATTAGTCGCCATTAGCCTACCCTGCGGAGATTGTATTTTGAGATATGAATAAATACTTAATCACAACTTTATTGCTGGCGGTAAACCTTACTCACGCGTTGGTATTTGAGGAGGGGGTATTTTTGGTTCCACCGCCTCCTCTATCATCAGATGATGAAAGATGGACGGTATTGGAGGGGCGGTACGCTAGGATCAATTTTGATAGAAAGAATGCGACTGATCCCGATGGGAGCTTAGTGGAGTTTATTGAGCGCTTCACTTCTGGAAAGTGGAGTGACTTTGTGAGCTTGTACCGCGGTAATGATGCTCAGCATGCTGACCGAGATCTGGATATGAAGCGATACGCGGAACTCCTCACAGAGTCTGAAAGTGTGTATCTCTATGGTGTTATTGACTTTAAGGGGACGAGTATACTCGTAGGCTGCATGAAGCTTGAGGGTTACTGTATGCCTATCCTTCACGAAGTGGCGATAGAAGAGGGGGGGATAGAGCTTGTATACAATGTTGATAATAATGGGGAGCTGAAGTGTCCAAAGGAACTCTCGGCCATCGTCTTCGGGGCTCAATGGGCAGAAGTGGGGATTCCCTTCTTACCTGTTAAGAAAGGGAAGGTGGAATCAGGAGACTACATTGGCTATGTAGAGGTGAAAGCTGATTTAGCGTCTGCAAAATGGGCTATGGAGCCTCAGAAGTATGATACGACCTTTAAGGGGGAGAGTGATTTTACAATTTTGTCTGGCTCTGGCTATGAAGTGTATTCTGAAAGAAGAGAGAGCAAAGGTGATGGCTATAAGGAGGAACGAATTTTTGGCAAAAATAAGTTTATCTACACAGAGAGTACTCTGAATCGAGTCGAAGACTTTCAGGGGCTACTGAGAAGCTATTATACGTTAGAAGATGGTAGATTGATCCGCTTTAGATTTGAGTGAGTTCTGCTTGGAGGCCAAGCTGCTTGAGGTGGTCCGCGGAATTTTTGAAGTACTAACCACTAAGAGCGCGAAGGCCACGAAGAATGGATTTGTAGAGATAGAGCGAAATGTGCTTGAATTGAGTGTTTTAGGGGGGTAATTACGTCAAGTAGCTTAAATTCGCTATTGAAAATCAGGGTTTATATAAATCTTCTGATCTGGAGACTCATCCAGCAACGTTGGAACGCTAAGGGGTATCGCCCAGGAGCACATCCTATTACAAACAGTAACAATTTATAAAATGACAGGTCCAAATTTCGCGTTATATCTCTTAGCGATAACGAATACACTTTTAATCAATTGTCATGCGCAAAAAGAAAGTGTTGAGTATGGTGAAGAGGCTCGGTATATCAATCACTTTGAGCGATCTCTTCCTTTGGATATCAAATGTGAAGTTTCAGGTGGAGATTCAATTGTGACACTCTTCAGGCATGGTAAAGATGTGCATGTGGTGGTTTGGAATGAATTCACCTCAGAGATAGGACTAAAGGCCAATTTTGTGCTTTATGAGGCTAATACTCAAAGAAAAGAATTTGTGCCACAGATCTCAAATTCTTTGAGTAATGCTAGTAAAGCACGAATAGCTAAGGTTTTTGATAAAAAAAGGAATGGCGGAAAGTTTGAAAGTGCCAACTTCTCATACAAATCTAAAGTTGTTGGTTTGGATGGCGTAGACGCCTTTGGTTTGATTTACAAAGAAAATGGTTCGCCTATATTTGAAGGTGTTCCAAATAGTGAAATAAGCGTAGGTGAATTTGTAGAAAAAGACGGGTTTAAATCTTTGGAAATTGTTTATGTTGACGTTGATGAGACGAGGGTTTCGATGATTTTTTTAGTGGGAGAAAGCGATGATATAGAGGGCTATCTAGACAATAAAGGACTTGATGCGGATAAAAAGAAAAATGTTATTTTATTAGCTCGCTAGTTTTTGTATGGTACACAACTATTGGTGTCAGGTTAATAGAGTAAGCGACAGACTTCTGGAGTATTACCAACCCATACTCACTTCCTAGACGGTG
>CAYUKP010000272.1:0-2597 GCA_964445335.1 uncultured Verrucomicrobiales bacterium | reverse complement strand
AACAACTTTGGGTTGCGTTAAGTTAGGCCTGGCAAAACAAACGGCAAAGCAAATGAATTTAGATGCGATAAAAGCAGAGTTCGATTCTGGGTTTGACCAAGGATCCGAGATTGGAGCCAGCGTGTCTGTTTGGCGCCATGGGGAGGAATTAATGAATCTCTCTAGAGGGTTTACAAGCAAGGACGAAAGTAGTCCATGGGGGGAGGAGACGATTGTTCCCGTGTTTTCTGCGACCAAAGGCCCAGCTGCGGCGACCTTTCTCCTTTGTCTTGCGGATGCAGGCATGAATCTGGATTCTTATGTTTCGCGGATTTGGCCTGAGTTTCCTTTATCAAGCCTGACCTTTGGAGAGTTGCTCTCTCATCAGAGTGGTTTAGCAGGGGTAGATGGAGTGATTCATGCGCACGATTATGAGGGAGTCATCCAAGCGATAGAACGCCAAGATCCCTTATGGACGCCTGGTGAAGAGCATGGATATCACCCGAGACTCGCTGGATATATGCTGGATGAATGTGTTAGGCGCATTTCTGGAGTTTCTCTAGGGCAAATGTGGAGAGAAAGAATAGCAGAGCCTCACGCATTAGACTTCTGGATCGGATTGCCTGAGAGTGAGGATCATCGTGTAGCTACCTTGTATGCAGGGAAGATGACGAAGGATCACATGCAAGACGGATTCTATCAGAAAGTGAGTAAGGCCGGGACTCTCCCTCATAAGGCGTTTAGTTCTCCTAAAGGAGTTCAAGGTGCATCAGAGATGAACAAGCCTGTAAATTGGAGGCAAGGCTATCCCGCAATGGGGGGCGTTGGGACAGCGCAAGCCTTGGCTAAATTCTATCAATTAACCCAAGGGTTCATTGATGAGACCCTCCTCCCACCCGAGACGAGAGTGCTGTTTAATCAGAGGCTCACCAACGGAGAGGATCTGGTGTTATGTGCGCCTACGTCCTTTGGGGCGGGCTTTATGCTAGATCCTATAGATGATACTGGCGCGAAAGTGCGATCATTGATAGGGAGCGACACGAAGGGGTATGGGCATCCTGGAGCGGGAGGGTCACATGCCTTTGCAGATCCTACGACGGGTTATTCCTTTGCTTATGTGATGAATCAAATGGAGGTCAGTGTGTTGCCTGGCGCCCGTGTGGGACGCATGATTCAAGCCTAATCTTTCAGAGCAGTCGTGAGCTCTTCGTAGTTGGGAAGGTCTTTGAGCGCTTCAATGCCAAACTTCGCTAAGAAGAAGTCGGTCACGGAGTAGATCAAAGGCTTACCAAGAGCCTCGGAACGTCCTGCGACTTTGATGAGGTCGAGCTTGAGTAGCTTTTGAATCATGCTGTCTGAGGCCACTCCTCGGATCGCTTCAATTTCCGCTTTGGAGGTAGGCTGCCGGTATGCGATAATGGCAAGGGTCTCAATGGCAGACCGGCTGAGTTTCTGAGGTTTATTGGGTGGACTGAGTTGTTCTAGAAAAATGGCGTATTCAGGCCGAGTGTAGACTCTCCAACCCGCATGTGTCTTTGAGATCTGGAGGCTACGGGTGTGTTTCTCATAGTCCATATTGAGCGCTTCAATGGCATGCTCGACTGTCTGAGGAGAGAGGTCTGATAGAAGTGCCCTTTGGTCTTCTAAGGATTCCTTACGTAGGGCGGTAATGTTCTTTGCATTTATTTCGTCTTCTAAGGTCGGGAGGCTTTTCTTTAAAATCGAGACGATTTTTTTGGTAGGGAGCGCCTCGTCAGAAGCGATAAGTAACGCTTCTACGATAGAAGGCAGATTCATATGGGCAAATGGAGTGAGACGTTACCTTAATTGGGTTTCCCAAGTGTCGAGTTTGCAGTCATGGACGTATCCAATGTTACACATGTTACAAATCCAGTCCGTGAGAGTGGTTTCATTGATCAGCATGGATTGGCTCCACCCCTCCACATAATTCTTGCCGGCATCTTTCTCATCAGGGATAAATTTCGCCTGATGCCCTTGGGCTTGTAAACTTTCGACTAGGGCTTGAGCCTTGAATCTCTTATCCGTCACGTAGGTAAATTTGGTGAAGTAATCTTCGATCTTAATCAATCGCCTCTCTCTCAGGAGTTCTAGAGAACGAGGCATCCTTTTGAGAAGTTCGGTTCTGTTTTGGATATGAGCTCTTTCGCTTAAAAAGCGTTCTGGGGTCAATTGGGTACAACTACTACAGATGGCTAATAAGGTGGCAAGAATTGTGATGCGGGAGAACATTCTCATTACAGAAGTAAAGTGTTTTTGGTGTAAGTATTCAAGAGTATTCATTCGATCATCTAAAGGAAAGGCGTTTCTTCCTACCATGAGATGTAATACTTATGGGTGAGATTGACGAGGTAGCAGGTAATAGGGAGGTGTTTACCGTAGACAGCTCGCAGACCTAATTTGTAGCGATTGAGCTGGATCTCGTAGAGTTGTTTGAGCTCAGAGCTGGAGGAGACATTGTCGGTCTTGAAATCTAAGAGATGCAGAGCCTTGGGCTGGCCTTCGTCGTCTAAACTCATCCAGAACCTATCGATACGGATGGTATTCCAAAGCCCTCTCTTGTCGATCCACTCGATGGTCTGCTCTCGATACAATTGTAC
>CAYUKP010000271.1:0-2597 GCA_964445335.1 uncultured Verrucomicrobiales bacterium | reverse complement strand
GAGGTAATCATTATTTAGATAACAAGGGTAATACAGATGATAGATATCGTTTTGGTTACTGCGAAGAGACAGCTGATGAAGTATTTGATCTTCTTAGCTTAATGAACAGTCAGTCACCAATAGGTCATACTATATTTTTGACTGATTTTCAGGGTGGTCCTGAGAATAGGAAGATTCTTTATATTACAAGCATTGAGGAATTTAGAGAGTTGAATAACAGAAGAGAGTTGAGATTTAACACCTTATATTCGATAGGTTCGGAGCTAGAAGAGTCTAAGTATTGGGACTATTTTAATGAGTAAGCCGTGTATGGAATTCGCACGGGGCAGCAACCGTCTTTTTAAAATCTTCTATTGTGTGTGGTGACTGTTGGGTTCTTTTTTATAGGGAGCGTTCTTCACAAGAAGGGGTTTAGTAAACATTTAGAATCTTAAATGCTGGAGAGATTGTGGAGTCTCCGGAGGACTTGCCGAGTAATGCTTTAGCTAAAGGTGCGGTTGGGGTGATGATGGTCACGTCGCTTTCTTGGAAGGGGGCTTCGATCCCCCCTCCGGATTTAGATAAGAGGAAGTAAACAGGGTGTCCGGTTTTGGTGGTGCAGTGAATGAGGCTGCCTATTGAGATAGTCGAGGTCATAGGAGCTAGTCTACAGGTGTTAAGGTCAGCTAAAGCGGCTTCGTATTCTGTGACGGCATTGGCTAGACCATGGGCTAGATAAGAGGCTTCTAATCCTCGTGTGTCATACTTGCTTTCTTGTTTGACTTCACCACTTGTTGCACCAGCTTTTGATGCTTCAAAGGCGTCGTGTGCGGTTTGCCATTTGGATTTGAGAACGGTTTCTAGAGCGTCTAGAGCATGGCATTTGATTGATTCAGAGGGGATCATATAGAATATCTGCAATTAAAGGTTGAAGAGATCTTTTACAGAAGAGCGTTTGAGTTCAAGCTCTCTCCATTCATTTGTGGGGCGTGACGCCTCAATGATACCGCATCCAGCTGGTATTTGGAGCTGTGATCCATCAAAGGAAATCATTCGAATTGCCACTAAGAGGTTGAACTCTCCTTTATGATAGAGTCCAAAGGGGGCACCGAAATGGGTTGGACATCCTAATTGGTTACGCCATTGTGAAAGGTCAGATAAGTTTTCCTCTGTACGCGGGAGAGGCCCGAGAGCTGGTGTAGGGTGGAGGTGTCGGATCAGATCTTCGAGGTTGTGACTATTGTACAGTTCTACATCAATGCGGGTATGGAAGTGAATGAGAGAGCCTACGGGGTGAATGGTTCGTTCGTGTTTGACGGTCATACCGAGAGGGGTGAGGGAGTCTAGGAGGGTTTGTGCGACAAATTCATGTTCCTGGATCTCTTTGAGGTCGTTATTAAAGATGTCCGCCTCCTCCTTTCTGGCAGTGCCTGCCAAAGCCATGGTTCGTAGTTTGCCCTCGTAAGAGCGAAAGAGAAACTCTGGCGAAGCCCCCGCAAAGTTCATACCATTGAAGTGTATGCCGTAAGGGTAGAGATTGGGGTGGAGAGAGGAGAGATTATGAGGGAGGCTGGTGAATTGTTCGAGAGTCGCTGGGCTGGACTCGACTACTACTGGGACAGACTTCTTTAAGGTATGTTGAGAAATCTTAGCTTTTATTTGGTCAAAGACCTCGATGAATTGGAGTTGGTCTGGAGTCACCCAATGTGATGGCGGATCAGGAGAACCCTCAAAGAGGCGAGAAAATTCTTTGAATGAGAGTTTGTGCAGTCGATGAGGAATGATCCAAGGAGTCGGCTCTGTTAGGTCAAAGGAATTGAGATAAAAAGCGGTTTCATGAGACGGGCAATGGGACGCTTGAGTGAAAGGGCCTTCTGCAAACCAAATGGAATTGCTTTCTAATCCAATGTATGCCCATTCTTTAGGGAGGTGCTTCATGAGTGTTTTTTCATACAGTAGTCGCTCATTCCAACGTATGCATAAAGTTTTTTCTCTTTCTATTGAATTCTCTGTCTACAATTCTCACAAATATGAAAAGAAGTGGCGTGGGTAGAAGAGGGGGCTTTGGGTAAAAACGCAAAAAACACCCTAAGCTAGAACCAGCTTAGGGTGTTTGGTAAAAGTTCTCTTACTTCGTTATTGCAATGCGGTCTGAAAAGAGAACTCTATCGTCATTCAAAATTCCAACAAATCCTGTTCCTGAGCTATTTGAAGGAAGTGGATAGACATTAGAGCCATTTTTATTCACCTTAGGTAATTCAGTCCAATCGCGTTCATTTTTAGAATACGCTACAATAAACTGGTTGGAACCAATTTTGGCAAGGTGGCGCGCATCAACCACGACCGATACCTCCTTCACGCCTGTTGCGAGGTAACCATCCAATGCTCCGTCTTGCGGAGTATTGAGAGCAAGGTGCTCAAAGGTAAAGAGGGTGTCGGAAGTGCCTCCTGGGTATTCTAGAAGGATATCAAACGCGCGTTCTCCCTCCGCAATAGAGGTCGTGGCTTCGACTGTTGTTTCTGATGTGACAAACTCTTCTCCAGAGTCAAAGCCTGTGACAGGAGCGAGTGGGTCAAAGGTTATGCCATTGGCATCAACTAAGGTGAGCTCTTTATCC
>CAYUKP010000270.1:0-2617 GCA_964445335.1 uncultured Verrucomicrobiales bacterium | reverse complement strand
CATGTCATGGGCGGGTATAGCGAGGCCATTTTCCAAGAGGTATTCACCCGGTTTATTTACCCTCATTGTTGCGCGACCATTTGGCGACTGTGTCGTAGCAACAACCGGAATTTTGCGGGCTTTTAATTCTCTCAATACATCCTGGAAAGAGGTGCTAAGATCGCCAGCGCCGAAAGCGCGAATGATAAATCCCTTCACGCCTAAATCAGCTAGTTTTGTCAAGAGATCCGGTTTCAAGCCAGGATATTCAGTTAACGATAGGATATTGGTTTCAAATTCAGGATGAAAGCGTAGCTTAGATTTTTCATTGGCCACCCGCCAGTCCATGTGGGTTAAATACTCTAAGTGCTTCTCCAAATTTTCCTTATCAATATCAAATTTTCGGCCAACTCTACCGATAGCACCAACATTGAATGATTTAAATGCATCATAATCAAATTCAGTATCTTTCTTTACGCGAGCTCCCGAAATAATATAGCTACCAAAAACAACAATTATGCCTTTAATAACGTTTTCAGTGGCCGGCAATGCGGCAAACCTGACTGCATTTTCCAAGTTTGTCTGGGCATCTGATCCAGGTAGCCCAATTGGCACTTGGGAGCCCGTTAAAATGACCGGTTTTCCGATATTTGGAAAGATGAAGGAAAGAGCAGCAGAAGTATATCCCATCGTATTGGTGCCATGCGCAACCACAAAAGAATCATGCTCATCATAATTATCATAGATTGCTTGCGCTATGCCGACCCAATGTTCCGGTTTGATGTCAGAACTATCAACGTCAAACAACTCTAAAGGTGTAGGGATAATTTCAACTCTATATTTTCTTTGGGTCATGCCTAGCTGATTGAGGATTTTTCCTCTTAATGCTATGGTATGAAATGAAAAATCGTTATTGTAAAGGTTCCCGCATTTCTGAAAAGAAAATTCGTGAACTTGTTCGCTATTTTTCAGCTGATCTGACGGCCCTTCAAACGGCAGAACTTAGCGGCCTTAATCGCAATACTGTCAACAGGTTCTATCGGGCGCTTCGCGAGCGCATCCAAAAAGCTTGTGAAGCGCAGCGCCCGATGTTTGGTGTTGTGGAGGTCGATGAAAGTTTATTCGGTGCCAAGCGGGTGAAAGGAAAAAGAGGGAGAGACGCTTACGGCAAAACGACTGTCTTTGGCATTTTCGAACGAGACGGCCAAGTTTACACAGAAGTCGTTCCTGACTGCAAAAAGGCGACTTTACAAGGAATTATCAGGGGTAAGGTCGATCTCGCATCTGTCATCAATTCCGATGGTTGGCGCGGTTATAATGGTCTTGTAGATTTAGGGTACGGTCATTTCCGTGTGGATCATTCAAAAGATGAATTTGCCCGAAATGGTGTGCATATAAATGGTATTGAAGGCTTTTGGGGAATGGCAAAAGTGCGACTGACAAAGTTTAAGGGTCTGCACAAAAACACATTTCACTTGCATCTCAAAGAAACTGAATGGCGGTATAATAATCGCCATTCCAATAAGTATAAAATAATGCTAACTTATCTTAGAAAATATCCCATCAGCTAGGCATGACCCTTTTCTTTATAGCTTGTTATAACGCCTTTTATTAAGCGAGCAAAACTGTCAGATTTATCATACTCAAAATCTTCTCCCTCTTGCTTGTCACTTGCCACATTTCCACCAATAGTTCCCCCTGTGGAAATAATTAACATTTTATGTTGATTAAAATTTTGCGTCATTTGGTTAGCATCCTCACCCATTTAAATTCCCTCTAAATTTGTTTCAGTACAAATTCTAAATCCTATATTGTCTTCACGTTCCTCAATATCAAAGCGACCTCTAGTAGTTGGGTGGATAGTCTGTGCGAAATCTGCCCAAGAACCGCCACGTGCTACTTTTTCGTATCCTGCGCTTGGTCCGCTGTAGTCTGTTTTATTTTCAACTGGATACTTGGCGTGCCAATCGTCAACCCATTCCCAAACATTTCCTAGCATATCAAAGAAACCGAGTTGGTTTGAGGCCTTTACACCAGTTGGTTGACTGCTACCAACTGAATTAGCTGAGTACCATGCAAGCTCATTAAGTTCTTCTTCATTAAAGCCTTGGCTTGCAATTGTTTCCCACTCTGATTCAGTTAAGAGTCTAAACCCGGAAGCATTTCTATCAGCCTTAGTAGCATTGTTTTTCTGCGAATAGACTGGGGTAAGATTAAGTCGCTCCGACAGCAAGTTACAAAAATTGATGGCATCAAGCCATGAAACTCGTGTCACGGGATGACCCACTTTTAATTCAATATGTGTACTTGGGACAATTTCCAAATATACATCGACAGTAATTGGGAATTTATCTACATACAACCTCTTGGACAATATATTTTCAAATGAGCCATATTTTTCGTTGCCTATATTGGAACGTGAAGGCTCGATTGGAAGGAAGCGTTTTGAAAATCCAGCTAGAGGAGATTTGCCAATTTTCTCACCCCCTTTATTTTGCTTACCTTTGAATGAAGCTGAATTCTCAATAGCTGCCCCAAACAAGTATGATTCAAAATTACTTACTTCGGCAAATCTATCACATTCATGTCCAAATTTGAGAATTTGAGTTAGTTTATAGTCGCTCACTTTGTTTAATGA
>CAYUKP010000269.1:1407-2633 GCA_964445335.1 uncultured Verrucomicrobiales bacterium | reverse complement strand
TGGAGGTCTTTGAGTTCTTCAGGATCTAGTTCTGGGTTTGCCAAGAGGCGAGTTTTTTGTTTGCGCTCGCGCTCTAGGGATTGAATGGAGAGTTTGGTGAAGACTGCTTGAGCTTCTTCCAAGGGGCGGGTGACTTGTACGAGCCTTTGGTTTGGATTGGCTTGGGACAGATACGGTCGTAAGGCCGCTTCATATGTTGGTGATAAAGTGGAGAGAAAGTGCGAGACGACTTCTTCGGTGTCAGGGCGGGGTTGTTGCATGACCAATTCCTGAAATAACTCATGACCTGAGGCTCCCTCGACCGCATGCAGGATAGCTTCGATTTGTTCCTGCATCCAGTCATAAGCCTCTCCTGAGGTCATATGGATATGGCTTAAAATTCCGAGGTTTGGATCGAGAGAAATGGTGGCTTGCTCTTGAGGAGCGGCATCATAATCCTTCTGATATTTTTGGAGTTTGTATTGCTTTTGTTGGGTGCGTCGCGAGGCTCTCCTGATGTCCTCCTCGCTCATTCCGAGCCGGGTCGCGAGGAAGCTGAGAGAGGCTTGGAGCTGAAAGTTATCCGTCATGGCAGCGAGGAGTTCACTCATGTCTCGGGCGAGCTCCGCTTTTTCATTAGGATTGTTGAGGTTACGAAGAGTGGCCTCCAGTCGTACCTTGTAATCAAAGAATTCCTTCGCATTCTGAATCAACTCCTGAAAGGCTTCGACTCCATAGCTCTTGATATAGGAATCTGGATCATCGCCTGGTGGCATGAGGATCACACTGACTTGAATCCCGACGCGTGCACATTCGACAAAGGCGGTTTGGGTCGCCTTCTGCCCCGCTCGATCCGAGTCAAAACATAAGAGCACCTTTTTGGTGTAACGCTTGAGAATCTGGGCGTGCTCCGCAGTGCAAGCCGTTCCTTGGGTGGCGATGGCAAAGGGAAATCCGTATTCATGGCAGGCGATCACATCAATCTGTCCTTCACACAGCATGGCATAACCGTTCTTTGGAATCTCGCGTCGCGCCTTATCGAGCCCAAAGAAAACTTTGGACTTCTTGAAAATGAGGGTTTCGGGGGAGTTGATATACTTCCCAGATCGAGGGTCTTCTCGTAATTGACGACCAGAGAAGGCGATAATATCTCCGTAGTCATTATGAATCGGAAACATGAGGCGGTCGTAGAAGCGGTAATACAGTCCGCGCCGAGGATCATCGTTGGCGCTGGCGATCCCAGCTGC
>CAYUKP010000269.1:0-1307 GCA_964445335.1 uncultured Verrucomicrobiales bacterium | reverse complement strand
CCGCATCCGAAACATTTGTAGAATTGACGAGAAGGCGTGACATGAAAGGACGGGGTCTTTTCCATATGGAAGGGACAACACGCCTTAAATGAGGAGCCGGCACGCTTCAAGTCAGGCAAGTATCCTGAGAGCACGTCTATGATGTCATTGGACTCAATAACTTGTCTAATCGTTTCATCTGGTATTCTAGCCACGGGTCGTAAGGGGAGTTGGTAAGAGTGATAAGCGAGGAAGGCTTTTGACTCCACTCCAAATCTCGCTTTATTATCAGGTATATGATGAGACTATTATCCTGCCTGTTCGCTCTTTTGTGCATGTTGCCTCTTCGGGCAGATGAATCAAGTTATCATGAGAAAATCGTTTTGATAAAGGTGGGGGCTAAAGACTTACTCAACACCCAGTCTTTTAAGTTTTGGAAGAAAACCCTCCAGAGGGTTAATCAAGAGCAAGCCAAGGCGGTCATCTTTGAGCTAAATACCCCAGGAGGGTTAGCGATCGAGACCAAAGACTTGATGGTCAATGAGTTACGAGAATTGCAGGTGCCTTCCTATGCCTTTGTCAATAGTGAGGCCATCAGTGCGGGGGCTCTGATAGCGGTAGCGACGGATGAAATATGGATGACTCCTCACAGTACGATTGGGGCGGCTGGGATCGTAAATTCGATGGGCACAGAGATGGATCAGACATCGAGAGCCAAGATAGAATCGTTCTTTGATGCCAATGTCCGTGCCGTCACCAAGGATAAGGGGCATGCTACTGATATCGTCAAGATGATGATGTTTATGGCGGAGGAAGAGAGATCGTATGGGCCGATCACTGTAGATAAAGGCAAGCTTCTGACCCTAACCGCTGAGGAGGCAGCCCAAACACATGAAGGGAAACCTGTACTAGCGAAAGGCATTGCCGAGAACCTTTCGACCTTACTGCAATCCCTTGAGCTACAAGAGTCTCTGGTCGTAGAGGCTACTCCACAGGGGTTTGAGAAAGTCGCTTGGTATATCGCCTCTATCTCCTCGATCCTTATTCTTGTAGGGATTGGTGGCCTTTATCTCGAAATGCAGTCACCTGGGTTTGGCTTAGGTGGTGTCGTGGCTTTAATCGCTTTTGGGATCTTCTTTTTTGGCAATTCTATTGCGGGGAACCTTGCGGGTTACGAATTGGCCTTTCTCTTTTTTGTTGGATTAGTGTTTATAGTGATAGAGGTCTTTGTCTTCCCGAGTCTCTTTATGGGGTTGATTGGAGGACTGATGGTGGTGGCCTCGCTTCTGTTGGCGATGGTTGATAAGTTTGACTTGGAGAATGTCGGG
>CAYUKP010000268.1:0-2635 GCA_964445335.1 uncultured Verrucomicrobiales bacterium | reverse complement strand
AGAAGTAATGGGTAGTATAGGTGAGTATGGAGAATAGTTATCATGTTCCTGTTTTATTGAAAGAGACAGTTGATGGTTTGGATATTAAGCCAAATGGAGTGTATGTAGATGTAACCTTTGGTGGAGGGGGGCATTCAAAAGAGATTTTATCTCGTTTAGGTAATGATGGTAAATTGTTTGCTTTTGATCAGGATCAAGATGCTCATAAGAATGCTTTGCAAGATGAAAGGTTTCAATTGATTCCTCATAATTTTCGATTTATTAAAAGGTATTTGAGGTTTTATGGGTTGAAAAAGGTAGATGGGATATTAGGTGATTTTGGGGTGTCTTCTCATCAGTTTGATGTGGCTGATAGGGGGTTTTCAACTCGTTTTCAAGCTGATTTAGATATGAGAATGAACCAAGATGTTGATTTTTCTGCGTACAATGTTGTTAATGATTATGAGGAGGTTGATTTGAGAAGGGTTCTCTTTCAGTACGGTGAATTAAAAGTGGCTCCTAAAATGGCTCGCTTGATATGTGAGGCAAGGTTAGATGCTCCGATTAAAACAAGTGATCGTTTAAAACAGATTTTGGAGCCTTGTATGATTAAAAGAAAGGAGCATAAAATATTAGCTCAAGTTTTTCAGGCTATTAGAATTGAGGTGAATCAGGAGATTCAAGTTTTGAAAGAGTTTTTAGAACAAACTAAAGATCTTTTGAGTCCTGGGGGTAGGATTAGTTTGATATCTTATCATTCATTGGAGGATAGGTTGGTGAAAAGGTTTATTAGGAATGGAATGTTTGAAGGGGAGCCAGAGAAAGATTTATTTGGAAGGGTTTCAGTTCCTTTTAAAAAGGTTGGAGGGTTAATTGTGCCTAGTAATGATGAAATAGAAGTAAATAATAGGGCAAGAAGTGCTAAGTTAAGAATTGCAGAAAGACTTGATGATTAATGAGTGAGGTGACTAAAGTGTTTAGTTATAGGAGATTGATTTCTGACGAGGCGGGTGAAAACTGGAGGTTTTTGCTGTTTGTAGCGTTTTTAGCTTTGTTAATGACAGCAAGTTCGCATTCTGTGGATAGTAAAATCCATCGTATTGCAAAAAAGAATAAAGAAGTAAAAGAATATAGAACTCGATTTGTTGATGGTAGATCACGATTAATGAAGCTGCAGATGGAGTCAAAGGTTTTAAATAGATTAGGTAAAAGTGGAGTAAAGCCTTCTGCGGATCCACCATTTAAAATAATAGTTGAATAATAATGAAACCAGAGTTGAATAAAATAATTAATAGGTCGTATTTAATAGCTTCTGGTTTTGTAATTCTTGTAGTTTTAATTGTTTTTCATTTGATTAAAATTCAGGTGTTTGAAGGGGCTAAATATAAAGAGATAGCTCAGAAAAGAGTTTTTAAAGACTTTGTGATACAAGCAAATAGAGGGAATATTTATGATGCTAACTATAATTTGTTAGCAACATCAGTTCCAAAGTTTGATGTCCGTTTTGATGCTGTTACCGTAAGTAATAAGTTATTTAAGAAAGAAGTTGAAAATTTAGCAAAAGCACTTTCAAATGAGTTTGGTAAATCTACAACTTACTACAGTAAGTTGTTAAGAAAGGCGAGGGTAAATAAAAATCGATATTTATTGCTATGTAGGAACGTTGGATATGCTCAATATATGAGAGTTAAAAGCTTTCCTATACTAAATAAAGGAGGGAATAAAGGTGGTTTTATATCAGAACAAAGAACTATAAGAGAACATCCAATTGGGAAAATTGCTGAAAGAACAGTGGGGTATGAGCGAATTGATGAAAAGGGTTATAAGACACGTGTTGGGTTGGAAGGAGCTTATGGAACTTACCTGAGTGGAAAAGAAGGTAAAAGGTTGAAGCAAAAAATATCTAAAGGGCAATGGAAGCCTGTTTTTGATAATAATGAAATTGAGCCTATCGATGGTAGTGATGTAGTTTCTACAATTGATGTTAATATTCAAGATATAGCACATCACGCATTGTTGGAGCAACTAGAAAAGTATAAAGCAGATCATGGTTCAGTTGTGGTTATGGAGACTCATTCTGGAGAGGTGAAAGCGATTTCTAATTTGGCGAGAACCTCTCAAGGGAAGTATTATGAAAAATTGAATTATGCTGTTGGAGAGTCTCATGAGCCAGGTTCTACATTTAAATTAATGTCTATGGTTGCATTATTAGAGGATACAGCTATAGATTCAAGTTCTGTTGTCGACACTGAAAAAGGAAGGGTAAAGTTTTATGATAGAACAGTGTATGACTCTCATTGGGGAGGGTATGGTAAAATTTCTTTAGCAGAAGCTTTTAAAGTATCATCAAATACCGCCTTTGCTAAATTAATTCATCAACAGTATAAAAAAGATCCGAAGAGGTTATTAGATCGTTTTTATAATATGGGCTTAAGTAAGCCTTTAGGTTTGCCAATAAAGGGAGAAGGAAAGCCAAAATTACCATACCCAGGAGATGCTAATTGGTATGGAACTACATTACCTTGGATGGCTTTTGGTTATGGTGTTTCATTAACTCCTTTACAAACTTTAGCATTTTATAATGCCATAGCTAATAATGGAGAGTTAGTTAAGCCTCAGTTTATTAAAGAGGTAAGATCTTTTGATAAAGTGAAAC
>CAYUKP010000267.1:0-2641 GCA_964445335.1 uncultured Verrucomicrobiales bacterium | reverse complement strand
GAAATGAACTGGTCGCAATCAAAGGTGGTGCCAGACGCGTCAGGCAATGGACATGATATGACATTGATCGAGTGTGGCCCTGCACATGGTTTAAATGGAGGCGCTATTCGATTTTTTGGGGCGCAGAGTCGCGCTCATATTCCGACTGACGTTTTTGACGAGATCTCTGGAGAGTTAAGTATTTCGATTTGGACGCGCCATATACAAACAGGACGAAGCTCTCTCTTCGCCGCTTCAAGTAGCCAAGGAGGAATCCTTAATGTGCATGCTCCTTGGTCTAATAATAGGGTATATTGGGATGCGGGTAGAGCTAGAGGTGAAGTGGATCGTATTAGCGCCCCAATAGATGTGAATATGCGCGGCGAGTGGAATCATTGGGTGTTTACGAAAAGCGCGTCTACAGGAGAGATGGCAGTCTACCTTAATGGGGAACTTCACTGTATGGAGGAGGATAAAAGAAACCTTATTACCAATATGATCAGGTTTAGATTTGGGATCAATTATAATGGGGTGATGGATGAGATTAAGGTTTATAAAGTGGCTTTGAATCCGACTCAAATTGATGCACTTTATAATCATTCATTTTTAAATGCTGCTTGGGATGTAGACTCAGCAGAAGGTGGGGCGATCAAAGATGTCTCAGGAAACCGACATCATGCGGGGGTAGTGAAATACGCCCATGAAAACATTAAGGGGCTAGACAAACAAGAGTATAAAGTTGTTGCGATGGACTTTGATGGTTCCAATAAAGTGTCTCTTCCTCTGGAAGCCTTTCAAGATTTAGATAAGGCTGTAACGGTTTCCTTTTGGGCTAAGGGAAAGGAGAGGCAAGCTAAGCCTACGAGTTTCCTTGTTGCGACTGGAGCTGATGGCAAACGAAGATTAAATATTCACCTGCCCTGGATAGACGGGAGAGTCTATTGGGATGCAGGAAATGCTAATGGCCAGTTTAATCGGATTGCTAAGGCTGGAAATGCGAATGAATGGGGGAACAATAAGTGGAATCACTGGGTCTTTACGAAAAACGCTGAGACGGGACAGATGGCGATTTATTTGAATGGAAGTCCATGGGCACAAGGGGAAGGCAAGACGTATTCTCTCGAAGGGATTACACGAGTGACCTTGGGAGGAGTTGGGTCTCATATGTATAAAGGCCGTGTAGCGGACCTAAAGGTTTATAATGTCTCAATGGATACGAGTGAGGCTTATGCTCTCTACCAAACAAATGGGTCTTTATCTCAAGCGTATGTTCCTCAAGACGCGGTTTGGACTGAGGAAGGAGTGATAGAAGGAGGATTTAAATTGACGACTTTTTTAGCGCTGAATGATGGAGTTGAAGCGGGTAAGGAAAGTGATTCAGAGGATTCATCAGTTAGAGAGGATCACATGGGGTTGTGTAAGCGTCAGGCTGCGCATTTTCTTTCGCAAGCCTCAATGGGAGGAACGGTAGTCGAAATCAATAAGCTCGCACGTCAGATTAAGAATAGGGGGCTAATCGAAGCGTGCTCCAACTGGATTGATCAGCAATTTGCGATAAACAGCTCCTTACAAATGACAGATATGATGCTCGCCCACCGAGATCACTATGTTGAACCAATTATGAGAAATGGTGCGCCTCTACATAAAAATGTCTCAGCAGTAAACATTCAGAACTTTGAATTACTCTGGTGGGATCAAGCTGTTCGAACAAATGAGCAGTTGCGCTTCCGATTTGCGTATGCGTTAAGTCAGGTGTTTGTTACCTCTGCTGCTCATTGGAATAATCTGGAGCGGAATGATCTGTGGACTTCTTATTCAAAGTATTATGACAAGTTAATTGCAAACGCCTTTGGAACTCACCGCAATCTTTTACAAGAAATCAGTTATGATCCATTTATGGGGGTTTACCTTTCCTCTGCACAAAACCGTAAGGCTGACCTGGAACTGAATCTCTTTCCTGATGAAAACTATGCTCGGGAAGTTATGCAATTGTTCTCTTGTGGCGTGTATGCCCAGAGTCCAGAAGGAGACATCCTCTATGATCGAGGTGGAGTGCCTATCGAAAACTATACCAATGATGATATTCGCGAACTTGCCAAGGTGTTTACAGGCTTAGGGTTGCGGAGAGCTGATGGGAGTTTAGCACATTTCTTTGTGCCTCCAGTGATGAGAGGAGATGTGTATGTGCACCCGATGCAAATGGTGGAAAAGTTTCATGATACCACAGAGAAGCGATTATTTAATGATCAATTGGTTATTCCTGCTGATGGAGCGGGAGATGAAGACATAAGCATGTCCTTAGACTTTTTGGCAAATCATGCGAGTACCGCTCCAAACCTTTCACGGATGCTCATTCAGCGTCTTACAAGTTCAAACCCTTCTAGAGAGTATATATACCGTGTGTCACAGGCATGGAAAGGTGAAGGTGCTCACGCCGTTAAGCCTGGAGAGCAAGGGAATCTAAAGAGTGTGCTTAAGGCCATTCTCCTCGATCCAGAAGCGCGATACGCGGTGAACTACGAATGGAATGAGCAACATAACAAGATTGTAGCAACTCAGGATGATCTGCTCGCGGGACGTGTGAAGGAGCCGATTATGAAGTGGGAGCAGTTTTATGGTTCTGTTAAGCCGAATACAAATGAGGCTCATGGAGGAGTCTTTT
>CAYUKP010000266.1:0-2645 GCA_964445335.1 uncultured Verrucomicrobiales bacterium | reverse complement strand
TGATTTTATAGTCACCTCCGAGAGCAAGGTGAAGGTCGACTCGATTCGTCAATAACAACCTCTCAAGACTAACTACTGCAGAGGCGGTCTGCACTAAAACATTCTCAGCGTTTAGGAGCGTCTGTAAATTGACCGCCCCGTCTCGAAAGTCTGCCTGCGCGGACTCTTGCGCCTCTTGAGCCAAGGAATAGGCTTGCCGAGTGGCGCTTAACTGCTCTTTGAGATACTTTTCACGAGAGAGGGCCTCTTCGACCTCCCCAAAGGCATAGAGCACCGTATCATGGAGCTCTGTTAATCTCGCCTTCACCTCACTACGTCGCATAACTTTCTCCGTTTGGAGCGCCCCCCCTGTGAGGATATATTGTGTGACAGATCCGCCGATCGACCAAACACCAAAGCGACTGTCCAGAACATTGTCTAAATCAGAGGTCGCAGTCCCTGTTGAACCAGTGAGAGAAAATGAAGGAAAGACCGCGCGGTTTGCTTGCACCTTACTCTGAATAGCGCTCGCATAATTACGCTCAGCGGAGAGCACATCAGGCCTTCTGAGTAAAAGCTCGGAGGGTAGCCCTACAGGTGGAGTACTTGGTAGTGCAGGCAGAGTAGCCTTCCCCTTGATCTGCGCGCTAGGATAGCGACCTATGATCAACTCTAATTGACGCGCTGCGCTTTCACGTTGAGACTTCCACCGCGAGACTTCTGCGCGCGCGAGGGATACATCACTCTCAGAGACGCGCACCTCTGCCCCAGAACCACCTTCATCTGTGAGTGCGCCATAATAACGGTCCGAGATCGCATCCCGCGTATCCTTGCGGACCTTTAGTGCCTGCTCCGCTAGTGACACCTGCTTATTGGCCTCACAGAGAGCAAAGTAAGCCTTGACGATCTGAGCTTTGAGCGAGGCCTCGGCTCCACGTTGCATCCAGCGTTGAGACTCATATGCGGCCAGATCAGCACGACGTCCAGCTCGCACCTTCCCCCAAAGGTCGATCTCCCAGGCCGCATTCATACTGACGCCGTATGCGTTATACCTGACGCCACCAGCATTAAAGGGAGTCCCCAGGAAATTCGTCTGTTGTCGAGTACCGGACCCACCTAGAGAGAGCGTTGGAGAGGAAGAGTTCACCCTCGCCTTTTGTTCCGCCTGTTTGACACGTTCTGCAGATGCTTGAATGCCAAGATTGTTGCTCAAGCCTTCCGAGACCAAGGCCTCGAGTTTCTGGTCCTTAAAGCGCTTTACCCAAGCCGTATCAACGCCCGCCTGAGCCTGATCAGTAGCCGTCCAATGAGAGGGAACTGATCCTGTCACCTTGGAGAGCAGAGACGGTGGACTCACGACCTGGCAGGAAGAAAAGAGTAACGCGGCAAGTAAATAAGGGGCGCGGGCAGTCACAATAAAATACAGTTGATAATTTCTAGTAAACTCTATGCGCCAATCAACCAAAGTCAAACGGTATTCTGAAACGATTCTGCTCCAGCAGAAGGTCGTATCGAGGATGAATCTGAACCTTATCTCGAGCGACTACGTTATGATAACGTAAAGTCTGCGCCTAGATAGTGCTTCTTCGCCATCTCATTATTAGCAATATCATCCTTAGAACCTTGGAGTACCACTTCTCCATCTAGTAAGAGGTAGGCGTGATCTACGATCTTGAGGGTCTCTCTCACATTATGGTCCGTGATCAGGATCGAGAGACCATCTACGTCCCTGAGCTCCGCAATGATCTGCTGAATATCCTTAATGGCGATGGGGTCCACTCCAGAAAAAGGTTCATCTAACATCAAGATATCTGGATCCATACAGAGTGATCGCGCAATTGTAAGACGGCGCTTCTCTCCGCCAGAGAGCGCTATTGCTTGAGATTTACGAATCTTCCCGATCTTAAAACGCTCGAGTAAGGACTCCATTTTCTCAAGACGTTCTTTCCTTGAGAGTTCCTTACGCGTTTCCAAGATCGCCATGAGGTTCTCCTCAGCAGTCAGAGTTCGAAAGATGGATTCCTCCTGAGGTAAGTATCCTAATCCCATTTTCGCGCGCTTCTGCATCGGCAGAGCAGTCACATCATGGCCCTTCAGTTCGATCGTGCCGGAGCCGGGTCTAATGAGCCCCGCAATCATGTAGAACGAAGTCGTCTTGCCAGCACCATTGGGACCGAGTAAGCCGACAATCTCATTCTTGCCCACTTGAAGTCCAACGCGCTGAACAACAGCACGACCTCCGTACTCTTTACGTAAATCTGTGGCGACCAAAAGAGCACCTTCCGTCTCCCGCTTCTTCTTATTCTGTGATTCTTCAGCCATATTTGATTACTCCTTGATCATCACGTGCTTTTTCGCACCCTTACTCCAGATTGGGCCCGATTTCTTTAATTTAACCCAGAGGCCTGGCTCGACCGCTTCGGACGAGTTATTCCCCTGACGGATCTTCGGGAGGCCGCCACGGATCAACATTTCCTCGGTAGCAACTGTGACGAGGGCACTCCCACCTGTCGCAATAATCGGAGGCTTCGATCCCGTCTTACGGTATGTCACCTTCACATTACCTGTGGCTAGAATCTCATCTACTTGACGCCCCGCCTTCCCCTTCTCCCCCTCCTTATTGGAGAGAAAAATCTTTAAGCTCTCATTACAGGTCAGCTGAAAGT
>CAYUKP010000265.1:0-2662 GCA_964445335.1 uncultured Verrucomicrobiales bacterium | reverse complement strand
ATGCGATTACGCCGTGCGCACCCTCAAGGGGCTTCTCGCAGATAAAGTACCCTACCACCTCCATGCCCCCGAAGGCGCTTTCTTTCTCTGGATCTACTTCCCTGAGCTTCTCATCCCAGTCCAAGATTTAGTCGAACGGCTCAAACAAAACGGCGTCTTGGTCATTTCAGGCCACTGGTTTTTCTTTGGGATTGATGACCACGCCACCGACCACCAACATAAGTGTCTCCGCATGACCTACTCCATGGACGCCAAGGAAGTCACCAAAGGTTTAGAACGTCTTACCGAGACGCTTGTAGAGGTGCATCGATCGAAGACGTAACACACGATTAGTCGGAACATACATCCCAATAAAAAAGCTCCCATAAGAAGTAACACCCTTCTTCTCATGGGAGCTCAATAAAAGAAACCTAAGACTTACCCAAAGAGGTTAATAGGCAGAGTATTAGAACCTCGGCTCCAGAAGTTTCGAATATTCGGAATAACCGTTTCCATTTCACTGTTATTTTGAATTCCATACCAAGACGCTAGGGATGCATTGAACTCATCAACAGAAGTTGTTGGCAAGAGGCGACCTCGCCCAATATCGGTAATTGTATCCAAGGCAATATCAGGGTAGTTACCAAAGACATGGCCTCCATTTACAGGGCCACCCATTACCAATTGGTGGCCTCCCCATCCGTGGTCTGATCCTTGTGCATTTGCAGAGGAGGAACGCCCAAAGTCTGAAGCTGTATATGTCACAACCTTATCGTGATAACCAATTTCCTTTAAGGCTCTCGTAAAGGCTACTAACGCCTGATCCAACTCCTGTAGCAAATCTTTGTGGGCTTCGATACCACTCCCGTGCTGGTCGTATCCACTCTGCCCTACAAAGAAGGTTTGACGATTAGCGCCTAAGCTCAATGCGCTGCCTCCATTTTGATTTTTAATGTATTGAGCGACTTGCTTCAACTGCTTGCCAAGCCCTGTTTGGGGAAACTCTGTAGTAAACTCCGTCTCCGCTTCGATCTTCTCAAAGAACTCGCCTTCCTCAATCGTCCTTTGCCGTTGATGATTATAATGCGATTGCAATACGGATTCGTATTGTTGCTCTAAAGAAGAGTCTAACCCTTTGCGCCACAAATCTTTGTGAGAGAAAGTTTTAGCTCCTCCTTTCAGATCTAACGGGCTATTTGTACTCCCCACCTGAAGAGAATTTGGTCCCCATGGAGATAGACTGACACTTGCGGTCGCATTATTATTGGCGCCATCATTCAAGATGTCCAACATTCTACCACCCCATCCTAGTCCCCCTCTCTCACCGGAAATCGAAGTCTGCCACTGCTTTTGCTGATCACTATGTGAAAACTGACCATAAGGTAGCGCCACCCTTCTGTTTTTATAATCTTCTAAAGTTGTAGGTTGAACAAGTGTTCCAAGGTTGGCTACGAAGCTCACCTCTCCATTATTATACATCGAATGCACCCCTGGCATATTCTTCGTCAAATGGTATTCATCCGACCCATCCTTTATCCGATACATATCTGATGTGGGAATTCCTAGTTCTCCACGTGTTGCCAGATAATCAGCATACCCTTGGCGTCCCGGTGCCAGCATATTTACGGAATCGTTCCCTCCAAAAAGGAAGACGCATACAAGCCCCTTATAGTCCGTAATGGAACCTGACGAACGAGCCGCCAGAAGCTTATTGGTCATACTTAAGGATAACAGTGAGGACATTGCCCCGATTCCCGACATCTTTCCGCAATCCGCTAGGAACTTGCGTCTATTGTAGTTGTTTTGGCCTTTATTTTTCATTTTTTAAATCTGTTATCGTTGATGGATTAATAGGAAACACTGTATTCTGGTGAACTGAATAACGTGGTGAGCATCATCGCAAACTGCTCTTGTTTCGACTTCCCTGAATCTCTAGCAATCTCAATAAGTTGTGCACGAAGCTCTGACGAAAGCTGCCCTTGGCACAGATACACATTGATATTTTCAATCACATTATTGAGGCTACTCTTACTATAAAGCCACTTCAGATGCTCAAACTGCACCATCATTGTCGAGCGAGATTCGGGGCTTATCCCAGCATAATACACAAAGCTGGTTTGAGGCTCCTCTTTCGCCACCATGTTATGTAACTCATCATACTCACGAACAAAGAGCGGGCTCATAATTTCAAGCTCTGGAGCAGTAATTTCGACATCGTATCGCATCTCTGCCTCATTAATAGCTCCCGTTGCTGGGGAATACTCTGAAGAATAGAAGTTAAATACAGAAGGCGCACGCATCGGAATCTGGCCTGGGTCTGGTGAGGCATCAAGCATGTTGAAATTTGTGCGTGGTGCAAAGAGAACCAATCCATTAGGCTCGTTCGTCTGTGGCTTAGCATAACGATAAAACTGCGACCACTTCATGATCGGTTCCTTTACACGCCCCGCAAGAAGGTCATCTTGCATGGCTATCATTTGATTTCTTTGCTCGTTCCACTCGTAATTGACTGCATAACGAGCTTCAGGATCGAGAAGAATGGCCTTTAATACGCTTTTCAAATTTCCATGCTCTCCAGAGGCAACCGCATGAGGTCCCTCACCTCTCCAAGCTTGAGCTACACGGTACGTATACTCCCTAGAGGGGTTTGAACTCGTCAAACGTTGAATCAGCATACGTGAAA
>CAYUKP010000264.1:0-2674 GCA_964445335.1 uncultured Verrucomicrobiales bacterium | reverse complement strand
ACTTTCAAAAAACAAACTTAACGATTAAGTCTTTCAAAGCCGTTAAAAAAGATAAACTATTCAAATCATGAGCGATGAACGTATTGATGAGTTACAATCCCGCTACCTGGCAGGCAGAGATGACAAACAAGCACTCTTACGCCTGATCGATGAAGCTGAAGTGGGAGAGCACGTCTATAACTCAAACGCTATTGAAAATAGTACCTTAACATTAGAAGAAACAGATAAAATACTGCATCAAATTGATCTGGATCGTTATATTTCTGAAAGAGAGCTGTTCGAAGCTAAAAATTTAGCTCGAGTCGTAGAATATATCAGACATAAAGCACCAGCTGAAGATCTCTCATTAGATCTCATACGCCTGCTGCATAAAATGTTGATGAGCAATATTAGAGACGATATTGCAGGCCGTTTTCGAGTAGATGGAGAGTGGGTGCGAGTAGGCTCTCATATTGCTGCAGACCCTCAGCATATTACCTCATTATTACGTGATGCTCTCATTACATACTTCAGCTCAACTAGAGAACCGATTGTTAGACGTATTGCACGCTTCCATCTCAGCTTTGAGCACGTACATCCATTCGTTGACGGAAATGGCCGGATCGGCCGCGTCTTAAACAACTTCCTACTCACACGAGATCGCCATGTCCCCATCAACATCAAGTTTCTAGACCGCCAACAATACTACGATGCATTCAAGGAATTTGACACCAAGGGGCAAACCAAGATCATGGAAACGATCATACGAAACACCCTTTGTAGCGCATACCACAAACGCCTAGCCTATCTAGACGGGAAACAAATTATTCCACTAAAAGACTACGCCAAACAATCCAGTCAATCGCACCAAAACCTCATCAATAAGGCTAAACGACAAACCATCGAAGCCTTCTGGGAAAAAGGGATGTGGAAAATCGGAGTATAAGCATCTACGACCCTATGCATCCCCATAGATAAGCGAACCTAACAGAGAAAACGAATTTTTAAAAAATTGTTCGAGGAAGAACTCTAAAAAGAGAGTTTTATCTTCCTGCCCCCTTTATGGCCCCTTTACTCTTACCCCTTTACAGGTCGAAGCATTGTTGGGTCTAACCTTACAAGCTTGGCTAGAATCCTAGCATCATTCTTGTCCATTTTTTGTAGACAAGTCCAGTGAGTTCTTTAAAAATTAATGAAATGTTTGATTATGTTTTTATTTTTTGCGAACATTTTTAATGCATATTCTATATGAAAAAAATATTTTTAGCCTTAGCTTCAACTACAGCTCTTTCTTCTGCCGAATTTTTAATTGGTGGAGGTTTTACTCATTACTACGAAGACGTAGAAGGGTTTGGAAACGTTAACCTTAGTATTGCTTACGGTTCTATTAGTTACGAAATCTTATCTCCTAATTCCAATATTTCTTTTATTCCCGAATTACGAATTGGGGCTGGAATTTCAAATGATAGCATAGATAATTTCTATTTAGGGAATCGGGAGATTCCTACTTACTACGATTATTATGATTCTATTTCTGGGGAAGTGACTTCTTATCCTTACGGCACAACTTCTGAAAGAGTTTATACTGATATAGAATTCAGTGTAAATAGTTATGTAGCTATATTATTTAATGTTAAATACGATTGGGGGAAAGTTTATGGACTTGCTAATGTCAATGCTACTTACATGGATTTAGAAGCTTCCGCATCAACCCAAGGCACATCTATTTCAGTTTCTGAAGACGATTGGACTTTTGGTGCAGGTGTAGGACTTGGTATCAAATTGACAGAGAATGTCGCGACAGAATTGAAGACAGAACTATATAGTGTTTCTGATAGTATTGCTCTTTCATCTGGAATAGGGTTTAGTTTTAGCTTTTAAGGAAGGCGAATTGGCGTTTTGCATTTAGAGATTTTTTAGTTTTCCCTAAAGTGTAAGTTCAAAAATAGCTGGAGAAATTCAGCTCCTTTTGTTTAGCCCGCATATTTCACTATAAAAAGTACTCATTTGTTAGAACCTTTACAATTAAAGGGGGGCGCAAAAAACAACCAACAAACGAGCGTGCCAAATTGTAGCCAAACTAAATTCGAGTTTTCGAGTCTAAAACGACGAAAAGTTGAACCCGAATTATGCATTAGCAGAAGAGGGTTACTCATTTGATTTAGATAAGTACTGAACTTTACGCTGATTTATCGTATCACCTTCAAGGTGAAGCTGCCTATTGAATACAGTGATATAATGCCAGACACAAACAATCCGGACACCTCTTCTCTGGACGCTATAAAGCCCTCAATGTTGAAGACGGTGCCTATTTGACTAACCCTCATTCATTACATTCACCTCAACCCTATTAGAGCCTCAATCCTTCCTCAAGAAATCCAGTCCCTCAGTTCATTCCCTTGGACAAGTTTGACTGACTACTGTCACACTAAATCTCCCAGACGGAAGTTTCTCGCTATTAGGAGAGGTCTCTCCCACCTTCAATTCGCTGACACAAAACTAGGCCGAGATATGCTACTCGATAAAACCCTCAAATTATCCGGCACAGAAGATCAACAGTTTTCTCAGTCCATAAAGGACGGGTGGGTCTTAGGTTCAGAAGAATTTTTAAAGAACATTTCAACACGTATCCGGTCCAAAAGAACTGATTTAGAAACAGGCATCAGTGGCAGGCAGTTGCGAGGCCATAATGAAC